>CABQQJ010000157.1 GCA_902466275.1 uncultured Veillonella sp.
TTTAGATTTTAGTTCCGCTTCTTTACTGGACCAGTCAATAGCTTTGAACTCTACATCCATGCCAGCACGTTTAGCTGCTTCTTTAGCCATGTCGATATCAAAGCCAACGATTTCACCTTTTTCATCTTTAAAGCCCATTGGAGGGAAACTATCATCTAAACCGATAACAACTTTCTTAGGCAATTCTGTATTAGCTTTTTTAGCGTCACCACCACAACCTGTTACAAATGCCATCATAGATACAGCTGCAAGGCCAACGGCCATCATCTTTTTCCAATTCATAACTATCCTCCACGGCGATTATCGCCTATTTACTACTTAATAATATGTTCAATACAGATTTAGATTCCGTACTTAATGATTGTATTATACTTTAGTTCATTAAAGTTGTAAATAGTTAATTTGATGAATTTTTGAGTTTTTTATCTTACAGATTCTCCACATATATAGTTTATGATTCTAGATTCATTTGCTTTATGTTTCTGTAGTCCTATATCTATATTTCTGTATGCCTATATTATATAACGCTTCATACTCGTACTTTATGACTGCGTATGTTTATGGATGGCCTCAATCATCGCCATTTTATCCTTGTACGCCACCTGATGCAGATCAAGTGGTATCACATAGATCCCACCATGACCATTCATCGCTTGCAACTCACGCCATTCCTCAGTGAATCCAATAATATGCTCATAATCAACAAAGACGAAATATTCATCCCCATAGAATAAACTGTGAAAGTATTCTTTCACAGAAAAAGGCCTACGTTTTAACACGAGGCCCTTTTCACAGATAAAAGCTTGACTTTCACCTAATCTATGAAGGGTCCATAATATCACGAGCAACAACAGATAATACCATACACGTTCCGCCCAGTCTGAGGGCATATATTTTACAATCAACGCACACGCAACTAGACCGATGATGCGACCGGTCCACTGTATACCGCGATGTATTTCTAAGCTCTGTTGTACGGCACCTGATGAAAAGCGTTCCATCGCCTCTTGTTTCGTCATGGTTTACCTCACAAATTGAAAGTCTACTATATGATTTTATTTACGGCACAAGCCCATAGCTTGTTCTACCTTACGGTACATTGCACTTGCTTTAGCATGCGCCTTAGCAGCCCCTTCATCAAGGATTACATCCAATTCAGGGCTTGTAATCAATTCATTGTAACGTTGTTGAATTGGTTCAAGGGTTGCTACTAAAAGGTCGGCAATATCGGATTTAAATACACCGTAACCTTTACCAGCGTACATTTCTTCGATAGCTTCGTAGCTGTCTTTTGTGATAGCACGGTAAATGCCCATCAAGTTAGAAATGCCAGGTTTGTTTTCTTTATCATAACGCACCGCGTTATCAGAGTCAGTTTGAGCGCGTTTCAATTTTTTCACGATCAAGTCTGGTGCATCCAAAAGACGAATTGTAGCATTTTGGTTATCATCAGATTTACTCATTTTCTTAGTTGGCTCTTGTAAGCTCATAACGCGAGCACCACCTTCGCCTACCTTGATATCAGGTACTACGAAAGTTTCACCAAATCTACGGTTAAAACGCTCTGCCAAATTACGAGTCAACTCAAGATGTTGTTTTTGGTCCTCACCTACTGGAACATAGTTAGTACCATATAACAAAATATCTGCCGCCATCAATGGTGGATACGTAAGCAACGCTGTAGGAATAGAGTCACCTTGCTTTTGAGACTTATCTTTGTACTGTGTCATACGCTCTAATTCGCCAACATAGCTGATAGATTGCATAACCCAACCGAGCTTAACATGCTCAGGTACTTCGGATTGAACAAACAATGTTACCTTTTTAGGATCAAGGCCAACCGCAAGGTACAATGCAGCCAAATTACGAGTATTTTGGAATAACTCTTTTGGATCTTGCGGTACAGTGATTGCATGTTGGTTAACGATACAATAATAACATTCGTCAGTATCTTGATAGTCTAAGAAATTACGTAAAGCCCCCAAATAGTTACCAAGTGTTAACTCCCCACTTGGTTGGATGCCGGAAAATATAACTGCCATAATAGTCTCCCTATATTGAAATAAACCAACAGTGCCGAAGCACTGTTGGTTATATATATTATTCTACGGTTACAGATTTAGCCAAGTTACGTGGCTTGTCTACGTCTGCACCACGAGTAATCGCTGCGTAGTACGCCAATAATTGCAATGGTACAACCGCTAAGATTGGAGCGATGAATTTATTTGCACGAGGCACATAGATTGTATGGTCTACGTGTTTAGATAATTCTTCGTCACCTTTCATACCGATGCCGATTACGATAGCTTCACGCGCTTTTACTTCGCGGATGTTGCTGATCATCTTGTCGTAAACATCCTCTTGTGTAGCCAATGCGATAACAGGTACGCCTTCTTCGATAAGAGCCAATGTACCATGTTTCAATTCGCCACCAGCATATGCTTCAGCGTGGATGTAAGAAATTTCTTTCAATTTCAAAGCACCTTCCATCGCTACTGCATAGTCGATAGCACGGCCCAAGAAGAACGCATCAGATTTGAAGCCATAATGTTTTGCAAAGGCTTTCATATCTTCGTCTACTTCAAAGATTTCATGAATCAATGTAGGCAAGTTTTTAACGCCGCTAAGGATTTCTTCACCTAAAGCTGGATCCATTTTGCCATTTAATTGGCCAAGGTATACAGCGAACAACAAACCTGCTACTAATTGAGTAGTGTACGCTTTTGTGGACGCTACAGAAATTTCAGGACCAGCCCATGTGTAAACTTTGTTATCCGCTTCACGAGAAATGCTGGAACCAACAACATTGGTAATAGCCAAGGATTTGGCACCAAGGCGTTTAGCTTCCTTCAAGGCCGCCAATGTATCGGATGTTTCACCGGATTGGCTGATAACGATACATAATGTTTTGTCATCAGTCAATGGATTGCTGTAACGGTACTCAGATGCGATTTCCACATTTACAGGAATGCGCGCCAAGTTTTCAATATATTGTTTTGTTACAAGACCTGCATGGTATGCTGTACCACATGCAACGATGAGGATTTTATTGAAAGCTGCTACATCTTCAGCAGTCCAATTCAACTCATCAAAGATAGCTGTCTTACCGTCTTCAGAAATATGTGTACCAAATGTATCGCGTACAGCTTTAGGTTGGTCATGAATTTCTTTCAACATGAAGTGTTCATAACCGCCTTTTTCAGCAGCCTCTGCATTCCAGCTTACGTGGAATACTTCTTTATCGATAGCATTACCTTCACGGTCAAATACGGATACATTATCACGAGTTACGATTGCTAATTCGCCATCGCTTAAAATATATGTATCACGTGTGTAGTTAATGATAGCTGGAATATCGGATGCTACAAAGTTTTCACCTTTACCAAGACCGATAACCAATGGATTTTCTTTTTTAGTACAAATGATTTTGTCTGGCTCATCAGCACAGATGATTTCAAGAGCATACGCACCGTCAACACGAGCGAGCATGCGGCGTACAGTACTTACGAAATCGCCATCGTACATATCCTCTAATAAATGAGCTACTACTTCTGTATCAGTTTCAGATTTGAAATGGTACCCTTTTGCAATAAGCTCTTCTTTCAATGGCATGTAATTTTCAATAATGCCGTTATGTACAACAGCAAATTTACCATCT
>CABQQJ010000158.1 GCA_902466275.1 uncultured Veillonella sp.
TATCTAAACTATTCAGAGCTTATGAAGCACAACGAAATGTATAAACGTAAAGAGTGCCATTCCCAAAGGGAGGCACTCTTTTTGCATTGTAAGTTATCATTATGAGTTATAAAGATACTATGTATGGTATAGTATTACATAAAAAAGAGCTATAATATTCAAAATTATAGCTCTTTTCGTTTTTCCCTAGATATGGTAAGTAGGGAAGGGCTTTTATTTACTTTCTTCATCATGATGCGGTCCCTTAGTACGTATTTCGACTGCCAGTTGCTCGCTAGGTATGGAGCTTTCATCAATTGATGGATATGAAGTGTCTTCTAAGATAACCGTTTCTAATAATTTGTCAATTTCATCAGACTGGATGGATACTTCTTTGTTGTACCATTCGCCAAATTCGCGAATAACCTCTTCGTTGCGACGAAAATAGGTATATTGGTCGATTTTACGCGATTCTACAAGTTCAGCATTCTCTAAGATGCTCATAAATGTAGAAATAGAAGATTGCGATACACCGCAGCGTTTTTGGATACTCTTAACGCTCACACTATGAGGGAAATCGATAAGAGTGTTAGAGTGTACTTGTACACCGAATTCTTTCTCTGGGTGTTTTAGCCACAATATAATATCTAACCGATGCGGATTTGATAATGCTTTCAAGATTCTTAACGGGTCCATATGGCCTCCTCTGGTAATTCCAAAATAATGAGTGCCTAACCTTGACCGTGGTCTTGCATTATGCGGTCGTATTATACGCGTGTTGCTCCGTATAGGGTTTTTCCTACTTTTATCATACGCTACTTTCACTGTGAAAGCTAGATAAACTTATAAATTTCACGAATTGATGAATTTTGTTGCACCTGTTGGTAATGAATAGTATGCAATAGTATAAGCATATAATGAGTATATATACATCCTATAGAGCTATTTACAACATAATGTTAAAAAATATAGAATATATTCATTTTTCTGTGGTAATTTTTAGAGGTATTTTGGTTCTTAATAGAGAAATATATATACTATATGAACTTATGTAAGTCTAAGCTTTGATTTAAAGGAGCTGAGTATATGGCAATTGATCGCAATGAAACATTTGACGTTATCGTTGTTGGTGCAGGGCCAGCGGGTTCTGCGGCAGCATTACGCTTAGCGGAGCAGAGGGTAAAAGTTTTACTTATCGAACGTGGAACCGCACCAGGTGCTAAAAATATGATGGGTGGACGTATCTATACGCATTCTTTAGAACGGTTAGTACCGGACTTTAGAGACCGTGCGCCGTTGGAACGAAAGGTAACAAAAGAGCGCATTTCTATTGGTACAGGTAATGAAATGACCACCATCGAGTATAGTTATGAAGATGGTGAGCCTAATGAAGAATCCTACGTAGTATTGCGTGCTAAATTTGATAAATGGCTAGCAGAAGAGGCAGAGAAAAAAGGGGCTCTCCTCGTATCTAATGTACAGGTAACAGAGCTTATTACCGAAGGTGAAGGTAAACATCGCCGCGTAATAGGGGTTCGCTGTCACGATGACGAAGTATATGCAAAACTAGTTGTCATCGCAGAAGGTTCTAATACATTATTATTGGAACAGGCTGGTCTTACAGGCCCTACAGATCCAAGAACAATGGCTGTAGGGGTAAAAGAGGTATATAAACTCAAAAAAGAGGATCTTGAAAATCGCCTTATGCTATCTGGTGATGAGGGGATGGCGTGGCTTACATTGGGGGACATGACCGATGGCCTATTAGGTGGTGGATTTATTTATACGAATAAAGACAGCCTTTCCGTAGGTATGGTTGTAGGCCTTGAAGATATCGGTAAAGCTACTAAATCGGTAGATGATATGCTGTTAGCTTTCACAAACCATCCAAGAATCGCACCACTATTAAAAAATGGTCAATTGAAGGAACATAGTGCGCATCTCGTGCCAGAAGGCGGATTTAAAGCGTTGCCTAAGTTGGGTGGTAATGGGTATGTTATCGTCGGTGATGCAGCGCGCATGTGTATGAACTTGGGGTATACCATTCGTGGGATGGACCTCGCCATCGAATCTGGCATGTGTGCAGCGGATGCGGTTAACGTAGCCTTGCGCGATGAAAACATGGAGCGCGTTGCTAAATTGTATGAACGTCAAATCAAGAATTCTTGGCTATATAAGGACATGAAGCTTTATAAAAATATGCCTGCCTTCCTCGCATCCAACCCTCGCATATTCAAAGAGTATCCAGCTCTCGTGAATAATGTGATGCGCGATGTATTCACTGTAAACGGTGATGGGGCAGTGCCAATGATGAAAAAATTGATGAGTAGTGTAAGTGATGTAGGTTTAGTTACCTTGATTCGTGATGCTTGGAAAGGGGTGCGTTCCCTATGAAATTAGAAGAGCGCTTGGGCGCCAATAAATACTATGTAGATGAAACGTCTCCTCATATCATTGTGGATGGCGCTGGCTTTAGCTTGGAAGAGAAAATGAAACTCGTAAACGGCTGTCCTGCCGGTCTATATACATTACAAGAAAATGGCGATTTAGCCTTTGATTTCGCTGGTTGCCTTGAATGCGGTACCTGCCGTGTTCTCTGTGGCGAAACTATCGTAAAAACTTGGAAATATCCGCGTAACGCTAAGGGCGTAGAATTTAGACAGGGGTGAGTGTATGGAGTTATTAGTATGTATCAAACAGGTTCCAGATACATCTGAGATTAAGCTGGATCCGGAAACGAATAATCTCATCCGCACAGGTCTGCCTAGTATTGTAAACCCTTACGATATGCATGCGTTAGAGGCAGCTCTTGCGGTAAAAGACGAACATGAAGGTAGCCGTGTAACAGTATTGGCGATGGGTCCTCCTCAAGCTGAGGATGCTCTTCGCGAATGTTTATCTCTCGGCGCTGATGATGCGGTACTTGTTACAGACCGTGCTTTCGGTGGCGCTGATACGTTGGCTACAAGCTATACTATTGCATCTGCTATCCGTCATATTCAAAAGACAATGAATCGTCAATTTGAAATCATTTTCTGCGGTAAACAGGCTATCGATGGCGATACTGCACAAGTAGGCCCTCAAATTGCAGAAGAACTCGGTATGGCGCAAGCCACGTATGCTTGTAAATTTGCTGTAGATACAGCGGCTCAAAAAGCAACTGTAACACGGGAGCACGAAAATGGTTACGAAATCGTAGAAGTGCTATTACCAGTATTAGTAACGGCTACAGCTGAGCTTAATGAGCCACGTCAACCAGGTCTCTGGAGCTCTATTTACGCGAAACGTTATGAAATTTCCCATATTACATTGCGTGATATGCCTAATATTGATGAAAGCCGTATCGGCCTTAACGGTTCCCCTACGCGCGTTCGTAAGGTATACCAACCACCTCTTCGCGGTAAAGTTGAAATGCTTCCAAATGTTGAAGAAGGTTCTAAAAAGGTTCTCGAATTGGCGTACAATATTAAGCCAGAAAAATTTGCTCATCTATTAGTTCCAAGCGACGCACATGTTGCGGCTGAGGAACCCAATGATGACGGTGTTGATGTAAAAGATCCTGCGCAACGGGCTGCTACTGTTGAAAGTGTGTCCTCTAGCGATTTTAAAGCGGTAGCTGCCGCTCAAGGTGAAGGTTCCAAAGGAGGTGACCGGTAATGGGTGTGACAAATTTTGAT
>CABQQJ010000159.1 GCA_902466275.1 uncultured Veillonella sp.
ATGCTTTTGAATTTATTAATATTACAACTGCAAAAGATGCAGCAAACCTTGGCCTTATGATTATGACTTGCACGGGTTTTGCGAAGTATATGGACCACATTGGTGCCAGCTCTCGTCTCGTTGTAACGGCTATTAAACCGCTTGGTAAAATGAAATCTGCGTACCTAGTAATGGCGCTTACATTTATTCTAAATATGTTCATGTCCCTTGTAATTCCAAGTGCTTCTGGCCTTGCAATGCTTATGATGGTGACAATCTTCCCAATTCTTGTACGCTTAGGTGTTAGTCCTGTAGGTGCTGCGGCAGCCGTTGCTACAGGTCACTTACTCGATATCGGTCCAGCATCTGCTACTACATTACTCATCTCTAAAACAGTAAACATGCCTGTTCATGAATACTTTGTTGGGTATCAGTTGAAAGTATATATTATCTGTGGTTTAATGGCTGCTATTGCTCATTTCGTATGGCAAAAATACTTGGATAAAAAGTCTGGTCATGTTCCTGCGGAATACGTTGAGTCTCATAAATCTGATGACCTTGAAGTAGGTCCATTACCATATATCTTCTTGCCATTATTACCATTAATCTTTATCCTTGGTTTCAGCGACTATGGTATTCAAGGTGTAAAAATGAATGTAAATCTTGCGATGTTCCTTAGCTTGTTTATCGCTATGGGCTGCGAACTCATTCGTCATCGTGACTTCCGTAAAATGGCAGCTAGCATCCAAACCTTCTTTAAAGGTATGGGCGACCAATTTGCAAATACTGTAACATTGATCGTTGCGGGCGAAACATTCGCTTTCGGTTTAACTTCCTTGGGTATCGTAAAAGAATTCGTTGCAGCAATCCAAGGTCTTGCTATCTCTGCTGATGTAGTAGGCGTAATCGTATCTACAATCATTACAGGTCTAAGCATTGTAATGGGCTCTGGCGTTGCCTCTATGTTCGCATTTGCGCCTCTAGTTCCTAACTTTGCAGCTGATTTAGGTGGCAATGCTACAACAATCCTTCTTGGTATGCAAAATGCAGCTAGCGTAGGCCGTCTACTTAGCCCAATCAGTGCTGTTATGATCGCCGTAGCAGGTATCGCAAACATCTCTAGCTTCGACCTCGTAAAACGTACAAGTGTACCTGTAATCGTTACATTCATTACAAGTACAATTGCGATTTTGCTTATTCACTAATTCTAAATTAGGAAATTAATATCTTAATATGTAGATAAACTTAAAGGTTATGACTACAAATACAATAAAAGCTAGCGCGTAATGCTTTGGCCATACATAGGCACGTTCTCAACGATATAGTATACTTATACTAATGAGAGAACGTGTCTATTATTGTTTGAGAGGTGTTGTATGAAACTAAAAAGTATTTTGTTGAGCTTAGCTGTGACAGTAGCTTTCACCATGCCTATTGATGCGGCGCAGTATACTGTTCCTGAAGGACAACCACCTGTACCAGGGGCTGATTCTAGCATTCCAGATAATGCGTATCAGAACTATCGTTATGGTGAAGCTCTGAATGCTAATGCGAGTACAATTATTTTAGCGCGCAAGCATATATATGAAATGTTAGATAAGCAGGTTAAAGAGAATAAAAGGAGTGCAGAAAACGCGGAAAGATGGAAAAAATCACATGATACATATATGGACATATCTTCTCATGAATCTACGGTTATCTTGCTGCACGAAGGTGACCACCGGGCTAAAATGACAGTACCTATTGTTGTAACCAGAAGTTTTTATAAAGAAGCTCATAAGAAAAATGAGGTATCTTCTTTTGCTGCTGAAAGTAGTGTTGTTGCTGGTCTTGTTAGTTCCAGTGAAAGCTTTGTAGATGATGGAGCTTATAAATCTGCAAAACAAAAGGGTGCTTTTAATTACCCTGGTATTACGAAAGGGTATTGGAGTGTAACAGATACATATTCTAGTGATAATACACCTTTAATGATGGCTGCTGTTACATTTGATAAACAACCAAACCACAATTATGTGGCAGTTCTTGGCCATAAAAATCACCCAATTACCAATAAGGTAGAGCGTACAATGGCTAATTTTGTAATTCCATCGTTACAGCCTGTAGATAATTTGGATCATATAAGTGATGCTGTTACATGGGGAAATGTAACATATCGTTTGCCTAAGGGGCTACAGTTAAAATCTGAACCAAAAGATGGTCCCAATACAGAAGGTCGTGTATATGTGGGACCATCAATGATTTTGGTTGTAACAAGAGCCCCTATAACTAGTAAAGATAACCCCATGGTTGCATATCCTAAACGTGTTTTTAAGCATTTTATCCATAAGCCTTCTAAATTATTGTTACAAAATGTACCAATTCAATCTGCGATGGTGTTGAATAATGGTGTTCCTACCTATATTATGGATCAATACAACCCTAGTAAGCTATCACGTATATTCCATTTTATACAAGATGATCAATATGAATATTTTATAATACTAGATTATACGGATAAAAAAGTTAAATATAATCATCTAGAGTTACGCAATATGATGGAATATTTAGACTTTAAAAATGCTAAAGAGTTAAGAAGTAAGATAGAAAAGAAGATAAAGAAATAAGAAAAAGACCGTACCTTGGGGTGCGGTCTTTTCAGTGTTTATCTATATATTTCTATTATTCGTTCCTTATTGTATCGTATATTAGTTCGTTCTATAATAGACTTAGGATAGTCAGATGAGGTTGGGCCTCTCTTCGTCATCGAAGGGAGGGATAAGCCTATGAGTGATTATGAAATAATCATGCTCTTATTACAGGTAATAACTGTCGTTATTGCCTTTGGGGCTTTAATAGCGCTTATTTGTCTCACAAAAGACAAATAGCCCTCCGTTGCCTAGTGTAACTAGATAACTGAAAGGCCATTTCTCAAGATTTCATTATTTTCGAGATGCGCCTGACGTTACGACTCGTCTGACTATCTACTTATATTATAGGGATAAAGATATATATCGTCAAATTAAGATAAACCTTATATATACTAATTAGAGAAAACTCCTACACAATTTAAAATATAAATAGATAATAGGCACAGTCTTATTTACATAGTATACTTATGCTATTAAGTTACTTTTACTATGTATATGATTAGATAGAGAATAGCAAATGAGTACATTTAAATACATTTTTAAAATTATACTAGTGCTTTACGTTAAGTATTTGCTCGTTTCTCTATGGATAGGCTCCATAGAGGCGATTATTCATAGCTTACAGAACCCTGATTTAACGCCGTACTTATACCCCTTAGGGAGTTATGACTTATATATGATTTTTCTCTTTGGTAATATACTCTTTATTCCTTGGCTTGTTCTATGGTGTAAACGATTACCACTAGCCTTTAATAAACCTAAAGTATATTATAGGGCTAAAGCGTGGATACGATCTAAGAAAGAGCAGGCACTGATTTATAAAGTCATCATTAATAGTCTGGTGGTTTTACTAGCATTGTGCCTTTTGATATATATTATTATCGCCATTGGAACGTTGCTTGCGTTAACTCCTTACTTTATATATGCTATATTTCATTATATATTTTATGTTCGATCTCTATTCATTTAAATATCTTACATGTCTGATTCATATGAATAGAATAAACACTTAAATATAAAATTATTAATAATAGGCACGAC
>CABQQJ010000160.1 GCA_902466275.1 uncultured Veillonella sp.
AGTACTATCCATATGCAAGGGGAAACCGTAGCTTTTCTAAGAATTTTAAATAAAGAAATACGATTGTATCCGTATATGAAAAGCGATTTGAATGTCTTTATGGCTGAATTACTTAATATTAAACCGCCTGATATGGTATTAGAAACAGAACTTAACCCTACGAACAATGCGATTTCTTTAGAGCGATTACCCGATCTTGATGCAGGCTCTTTAATCGTTTCTGCTGGTTACGGTGCTTCTAGTGCTAATAATCAAGGTGTAGCAGACCAACGATTGGCAAATCTCAAAAAAGATGAGTTGTGGAAAAATTTGCCTGCTGTAAAAGCCGATCATGTATTGCAAGTGGATAGTACTTTGTGGATGGCCCATGGTATTATTGCGAAAGAACGTGCTATGAAAGAGCTGTATGATACATGGGGAGAATAGGACTAAATACATTTGTAATATATAGTTAGTTCTATTATGTAAGGGTTTATCTCGTGTAAAAATACATACATACATTTTAGTCATGTTCGATATAGATAATCGATATAGATTAGAAACTCCCATGATATAAAGGTTGCTTCCTCTTATGAGGAGGCAACCTTTTTGCATGTATCAAATTCCTGTGCTTTTTAGTAGGAATAGTGGTATACTATGTACAGTATCAGTGAAATACCAGAAGACTGGTTGTCATATACTTTCATAAACCTAAAGAGGGGTGGCATTGCCACTAGAAAGATTTGAGGTAAGTACTATGTATGATGTAAAATCTCCAAAGGCGGAGGAATTTATTTCCCATCAGGAAATCCTTGACACACTTGCCTATGCAGAGGAAAACAAGGAAAATCGGGAGTTGTTAGATGCTATTTTAGCGAAAGCTGCTACATTTAAGGGATTAAACCACCGAGAAGCAGCAGTTCTCTTAGAATGTCCGTTACCTGAATATAAGGAAAAGCTTTTTGCTTTAGCAAAGGAAATCAAGAAGGCTATCTACGGCGATCGTATTGTTCTATTTGCACCGTTATACTTGTCTAACTATTGTATCAATGGATGTGTGTATTGTCCGTACCACTCCAAAAACCGCGATATTAAACGTAAAAAATTAACGCAAGACCAAATCAGAGAAGAGGTTATTGCGTTAGAAGCGATGGGCCATAAGCGTATTGTAATTGAGTCTGGTGAAGATCCTCTTAATAATCCACTAGAATATATTTTGGAATCCATCAAGACGATTTACGGTATCAAAAATAAAAATGGTGAAATCCGCCGTGTAAACGTAAATATTGCAGCTTGTTCCGTTGAGGACTACAAAAAATTACATGAAGCTGGTATTGGCACATATACATTATTCCAAGAAACATACAATAAAGAAAACTATGAAGCATTACATCCAACAGGCCCTAAGAGCGACTACGCCTACCATACAGAGGCGATGGACCGCGCTATGCAAGGTGGTATTGATGATGTAGGCATCGGTGTTCTTTATGGTTTGGAACATTATAAATACGATTTCGTTGGTTTGTTGATGCACGCAGAACATTTAGAGGCTGTGTATGGGGTAGGTCCACATACTATTTCTGTACCTCGTATTTGTCCGGCTGATGATATTGATGTAGATGATTTCAGCAATGCAGTACCTGACGATGTATTTGAAAAAATTGTTGCTCTCATTCGTGTATCCACACCATATACAGGTATGATTATGTCCACACGCGAAACTCAAGAAATGCGTGAACGCGGATTGGCTCTTGGTATCTCCCAAATCAGCGGTGGCTCTCGTACTAGTGTAGGTGGTTACAAAGAAGAAGAAAAGCCAGAAGATAATACGGCACAATTCGATCGTAGTGATACGCGTACATTAGATGAAATCGTTAACTGGTTGCTAGATCTTGGGTATGTTCCAAGCTTCTGTACTGCTTGTTATCGTGCAGGTAGAACTGGGGATCGCTTTATGGCTCTTGCAAAATCCGGTCAAATTCACAACTGTTGTCAACCAAATGCGTTGATGACATTGAACGAATATATCATGGATTACGGTGATGAAAAGACTAAGGCTCATGGTTCAAAGGTTATTGAACAACAGTTAGAAAATATCAAAAATGATTTAGTTAAAGATAAAGCTAAAGCTTATATTGCACAGATGAAAGACGGCGAACGGGACTTCCGGTTCTAAGGAATTCACTGATATGGAGCCTCCTATTGATAATGGGAGGCTCTTTCTTGTTGAGAAAATAGCAAGATTTAAATGAGAATAAAATATATAAAATAGTTTATTTTATTCGCTTTTTGATGTATAATAAATAAAAATGATAATGATAATACGTTGAATTCAAGAATAATATTGATTATAAACTACTGAGGGATATGATGATTAAGAAAAAACGTTGGCGCCTTTGTAAAGGTGATCAAGAGAAAGAGAATATCTTAATCCGTGAACTTGGTGTAAACCCTATTGTGGCTAAATTAATGGTGAATCGTCACATTGATGTAGACGAAGGTCGTCAGTTTTTACAAGGTACTTTGTCAGATTTGTTAGATCCATTTACATTAAAAGATATGGATGTGGCTGTTTCACTAGTTCTGGAAACAATTGAAAGTCACAAACCAATCGTCATTTATGGCGATTATGATGTGGATGGTATTACTGCAACATCTGTACTCTATCGATTTTTAAAGAAATTAGGTGCCGATGTTACCTATTACATACCAGAACGTCAAAGTGAAGGGTATGGCCTCAATTTAGAGGCTTTAGAGCACCTTATTGAACGGGGAACAGCTTTAGTCATTACCGTCGATTGCGGCATTAGCTCTTACGATATTGTAGAGGCTGTACGAGACCGTATCGATATGATTATTACGGATCATCATACGGCTCCTGATATGATTCCACGAGCCAAGGCCGTTATAAATCATAAGCAAAAGGACTGTCCATATAAGGATAAAAACTTATCTGGAGTAGGTGTTGCTTTTAAGTTATGCCAAGCCTTGTGGCTTACAAAGCACGGAGAATGGTACTTAGATGATTTAGATATCGTTGCACTTGGCACTGTGGCAGATGTAGTGCCTTTGGTCGGTGAGAACCGTATCATTGTAAAATCAGGCCTTGAGAAGATGAATAGGGAACCTAATTTAGGGATTAAAAAGCTTATTGATGTAGCTGGACTCCATGAACGAACTATTACATCTGGACATATTGGTTTTACCTTAGCACCTCGCCTTAATGCAGCGGGGCGCGTAACGCATGCAACGCGTGCTGTTGAACTACTCGTGACCGATGACGGAGATATAGCAGAGGCAATTGCTGAGGAATTGAACGAAACCAATCGTGAGCGACAAGAGCTAGAGCGTAATATCCACGAATTGGCTCGCATTGATGTGGCTAATCAAGGCCATAAAGCTGACTATGTAACCATTGTAGCTGGTGAAGAGTGGCATCCTGGTGTCATCGGTATCGTCGCCTCTCGTCTCGTAGAGGAATTTTATAAACCGATCTTAGTTATCAGTATTCATGATGGTGTTGGTAAAGGCTCTTGCCGTAGTATTGATGGTTTTAATATGTATGCTGCCTTAAAGTCTTGTGAAGATCTTTTGCTACAGTTTGGTGGACATGCTGCAGCAGCAGGCTTTAGCATTGACGCAAATCGCATTGA
>CABQQJ010000161.1 GCA_902466275.1 uncultured Veillonella sp.
TGCTGCTACAGACGTAATAAAGCCGTCAATGACAAAAGGCTTTTTAAACTCTACACAAGCCAGCATAGCCCCAAGGATAGCAGCAATATCAAAGCCTCCTACATGAGCTACGATTTTACGAACTCGGTCAGACTCATGTTCAGAAACTATATTGTTCTTATGATGCTCTAAAACAGACCGAACAAAATCAATTTTACGCTTCATCAAATCTGGTTTATTCGGCCAAGAACCAGGTCCGACCGTTTCTGTTGGATCAGCCCCAGTTAAAGCGGACAACACACAAGCAGAGGTTGTGGTATTGCCTAACCCCATTTCACCAAAGGAAAAAAGATTTATTCCTTTTGCCACATAATGTTCAACTCGTTCATATCCAGCTTGAAAGGCACGATTAAATTCATCCTCAGTCATAGCAGGATGGTTCAAAATATTCTTTGTCCCCTTCGCTACTTTGCAATCCACACCAATACCATCATCTGAGGCAATGCCTACATCGACGACCTCATATGGAATATTGTTAAAGTTACAAAATTGTGTGGCCGACGAACGACCCAAGAGCATATTACGCGACTGCTTTTGCGTTACCTCATAGTTATAACCTACATAGCCTTCCATATTACAACCATTATCGGCAGAAAATATGATATGCTGTGGTCGAATTTCACCATTAATCTCGCCCCATGCCGTACAAATCTTACGGAAATATATTTCCCATAAACCAAGACCACCTGGGATAAGGCATTTTGGTTGGAGAAATTTATTTAATTGTTTCTCTATCGGTAATACTGACTTATCTTTCATTTTATTCTCTAATCCGCACCTAATATGCCAACTAGCCTTCTATTAATTCGATATTATTCTATCTGAAAGTATAACATAAAATGCATATCTAGTAATGTGACTATTATTAGTTTTTAGAAGTATAATTTAGTTTTGAAAGATAGTATTCTAACGGCATTATTTCTAATCGAAATTATCATTACATAATTACAACCACTCTAGTAAATAAAAAAGGTTATCCCCTTACAGGATAACCTTTTTATACTATATAATGATGTATTTCTTACGCTTCTTTTCCCTCTAGAATTAAGCACCTTGGAATTGAGGCATATCGTCGCCACTAGAGTCATCCAATTTACCTTGGAGGTCATGGTCAACCATAGCACATACAGATGCATCAGACCATACGTTTTCAGCAGTTTCAATCATGTCGATAATCGTATAGATTGGCAAGATAATGCCAAGTAAACCAATTGGTGCACCAATGGAGCTCATCAAAGACAATGTTAGGAAGTAACAGCCCATTGGAACGCCAGCATTACCAATAGCAGCAAGAACTGCAATGAATAACCAAGCAATCATTGTGCCCATAGTTAATTCAATACCTGCGTTTTGCATTACAAACAAAGATGTTACAAGGATGAACGCTGCACAACCATTCATGTTGATTGTTGTACAAATTGGCAATACAAAACGAGCTACTGCAGGATGAGCTTTCAAATTATCCTCAGCAGATGCCAATGTAACAGGCAAAGTTGCAGCAGAAGATTTTGTGAACAACGCAACAGCTACGGCTGGAGACATTTTACGGAATACGTCTACAGGGTTTAAACCACGGAATAACAAGAACAATGGAATTACGATAAAGAATTGAATCAAGTTACCACCGATTACAACAGCAGTATATTTACCTAAAGCACCAACGATTACGCCCGCTTCAATTTGAGCAGATAATTGCCCTGCAAAGGCAAGGATACCGATTGGCAATACATAAAGTAATGCTTTAATCAATGTAAATAGTAATTCTTGTAAACCGAACAATACTTTCAAAACTGCTTCGCGACCTTCTGTACGAGGCATAAAGGCAAAAGCTAAACCAACAGAAGCAGAGATAAACATAACGGACAATACGTTACCTTCCAAATATGGTTTCATAATATTGTTAGGAATAACAGATAAGAAGTGATCGTAATATGTTACATGACCTAGTTTTTCAGGTACTTGCGCTGCACCAGCACCAATTACATCAAGTGGTAAGTTACCTGGTGCAATCCATAGGAATAAGCCAAGGCCCACAGCTGCTGCACAAATGGTAGTAAGCAATGTGTATACTACAGCATGACCAAAGATACGGCCTGTATCCTTTTTAGCACCTAGCATAGATAATGTAGTAATAACCGCTAAAGACACTGTTGGAATCGCAATGAATTGGAACAAGCGAGTAAAGACTGCTGCAATAAAATTAAAGAGCTCATTTAAAGCCGGAATATGTTGCCATCCTAAGATAGCACCAATGATGAGTGCCCCCATCCATAAAATGAACTGACGCAATTTACCTTGACCACGACTTTTCAAGGTAATCTCTTGCGCTAAGGCATCGACATTTTTGTTGTTTTGATCTGCCATAAAAACACCTCTCTAAAAACTAAACTACTTGAGACTAAAAAAGAAACCCCAGCCCTAGGGCTGGGATCGTAATTATCCAAGTCTCTCTTTAAAACATATTATAGAGATATGATTTAAAATTATCAATTCCAATATTTGAACATATTATAATATATTCAAGTATTATTTCAATTTTTATAGACATTCTAATAAAAACTAATGATACATATCTATATCTACAGTAATCATTCGCGTTCGCTCTGGATTAAACATAAAGTAAATGACTCTAGGCTGATCATGATCAAAATTATGGTAAATAACATATACTATATATTTCTCAGCTGATATCCGAGTACTATAATAATAATCTTCCTTAGGATCATCACCGACACTCTGTGTACCATCAATTACCCAGGGAAATAATTTCCAGTTTTGTCGTTGAACGGTAATAATCTCATAATATTCATTCACGTCACTAACTAATAAATTTCTATCCTTTGGATATGTAAATGAATTGAGTGCTTTAAAGGTACTATCAGTTTTCCTACCATTTACAAACGAATACCAAGCATGAGATTTAACAGTTTCCTCATACTGTGAAATAGTAGCTTCATCACCATCTAATACCAAGCAACTATAACTCCCACCCAATCCAATTACCTCAGCAGAAGAAACCACTTTCAAGCTCTCTGGTAAAGACTTAGGTGTTTGTAATGGAGCCGGAATATACCCCGCTTTAGATGAGGGCCATGTAGAGTGCCACTGTTTTGTATCATAATGAGATACCCCTATAGCAGAAAATGCTAAATTAACAGCTAATGTAGGAAACATACACAGAAAAAAGATTACATAAAAATATGTTAAAAATCTTTTTCGTATAGCTTTCTCACTATCGATTACTCCACATTTTTCAAACAATAACACAATCGTAGCTACTAACAAAATCAGATAGTATAACCCAGAATATGATATCTCATCCGAAAACAAAAATGTTAGTATCCAAAGAATTATAAAGAACCATATACTTTTTCTATATGGAGGCTCAGTAAACAAATTCTTTAAATACATTAAACACTGTCGCATATACACTCTCCACAATCGAATTTGTAAAAGTCTTAAGTATTTTAATTCGACTGATAAAACACAGCTCGAGTTCCATCATCATTGATTAACAATTCTACAAAATGAGGCCTTTTTATATCACCATTGTCTACAAATACATATAGTCTATGATTACGAACGGAGCTA
>CABQQJ010000162.1 GCA_902466275.1 uncultured Veillonella sp.
ACCGTAAAAATGCGCATCGGTTGGGATAGTGACTCTATTAATGTAGTGGATTTTGCAAAGCGCATTGAGTCTACAGGTGTGGCTGCTATTGCCGTACATGGGCGTACAAAGGAGCAAATGTATAGTGGACATGCGGACTGGTCTTATATTAAGGCTGTGAAAGAAGCGGTATCTGTACCTGTACTTGGCAATGGTGATATTGTGGAGCCTGAAGATGCTAAGCAAATGCTTGATGAAACAGGCTGTGACGCCGTAATGGTAGGTCGTGGGGCACAAGGAAACCCTTGGATATTTGGTCGCATTCACCACTATTTAGCTACTGGTGAAGTGTTACCTGCACCGACCGATATAGAGCGTCTAGATATGTTATTAAAGCATTTTGACTTGTTATGCCAATACAAGGGTGAAAGTATGGCCGTTAAGGAGATACGCACTCATGCGGGCTGGTATATGAAGGGACTTCCGGAATCTGCATATTGGCGCAATCGAGTGAATACAATTCATACTGTAACGAGCTTTCACAATGAGCTAGAATCATATCGCAAAATATTGTCCGAAGGTTAGTCAGATTGACAAATGAATAGTATTTTTATATAATGGTTGAGATAATTTAGAAACAAGAGATAAGGTGTCATCTTATTATGACACTTTTTCTTATTATTTATATGTAGAAAGAGTGGGGTACCCATGGCAGACGTAAAAGAAACATTACTCACCGCCGAAGGTTTAAAGAAGTTAGAAGAAGAATTAGCGTACTATAAATCTGTACGCCGTATTGAAGTATCAGAACGTATTAAAACTGCTATTGAATATGGCGATATCAGTGAAAACTCTGAATATGATGATGCAAAAAATGAACAAGCTTTCATCGAAGGTCATATTGTAGAGTTAGAGAATAAAATTAACACTGCGAAGATCATCGATGAATCTGTTAAAGGTGACGTTGTATCTGTAGGTAGTAAAGTTACTGTACTTGACACTATGTACAACGATGAATTGGAATATGTTATCGTTGGTTCCTCTGAAGCGGATCCATTTAACAATCGTATCTCTAACGAATCTCCTGTAGGTAAAGCTATTTTGGGCAAACGTAAAGGTGATGAAGTAGAAGTTTCCACACCAGATGGTCCTGTTACATTCAAAGTGTTAGCAATCCAATAATTTACATTTACTGACGAAGAGGCGATAACATGAGTGAAGAAATTAAAAATGTACAAGAAGAGCTGAATGAGCAAATGCAAATTCGCCGCGATAAATTAGCCGAATATGAAGCTGATGGTATTTACCCATTTGGCCAACGTTTTGTCGTAAAAGATTACGCAAAAGATATTAAAGAAGACTTCTTCTTGAAATATGATGGCCAGCCTGTAGTTATTGCAGGTCGTTTGATGACAATCCGTTCCCATGGTAAAACGGCATTTGCGAATATTCGTGATAAATCTGGTGATATTCAAGTATACTTCCGTAAAGATGTATTGGGCGAAGAGGCTTATAAATACGTAAAAATGCTTGATATCGGTGATATCATCGGTGTAGAAGGTCATGTATTTAAAACTCATACAGGTGAAGTTACAATTAAAGTTAACAAATTAACATTGTTATCTAAGTCTTTACGTCCATTACCAGAAAAATGGCATGGTTTAAAGGATACAGAACTTCGTTACCGTCAACGTTATGTTGATTTGATTGTAAATCCTGAAGTGCGTGATACATTTGTAAAACGCTCTCAAATCGTTGCTAAAATTCGCGAATACATGATGCGTGATGGTTTCATGGAAGTAGAAACACCAATGATGCATGCTATCCCTGGTGGTGCTGCAGCTCGTCCATTCATCACTCACCACAATGCGCTTGATATCGATATTTACATGCGTATTGCACCAGAATTGTATCTCAAACGTTTAATCGTTGGTGGTATGGACCGCGTGTTCGAAATGAACCGTTGCTTCCGTAACGAAGGTATCGATAATCGTCATAATCCAGAATTTACTACTATCGAATCATCCCAAGCCTATGGAGATGTAGAGGATGCGATTCGCTTAACAGAAAATCTTGTGTCCTACTGTGCTCAAGAAGTACTTGGTACACAAGAAATTACATACCAAGGTACAGAAATTAATTTGACTCCTCCTTGGAATCGTATCACAATGGCTGAAGGTGTAAAAAAATACACTGGTGAAGATTTTGATGCAGTCACAACTATAGAAGAAGCTCGTGCTATTGCTGATCGCTTAAATGTAGAATACACAGAAAATGATGGTATTGGTAAAATCTTAAATCTTTGCTTTGAAGATTATGTAGAAGAAAACTTGATTCAGCCAACTATCGTATATGGTCACCCTAAAGAGATTTCTCCACTTGCTAAAGCAAGTCGTGAAAATCCATTGGCTACAGAACGTTTTGAAGCATTCATTTATGGTCGTGAATTGGCAAATGGCTTCTCCGAGTTAAATGATCCAATCGATCAAAAACAACGTTTCTTGGATCAATTAAAAGAACGTGAAGCGGGTGACGATGAAGCTCATCGTATGGATGAGGATTTCGTTACTGCTCTTGAGTACGGCTTGCCTCCAACAGCTGGTCTTGGTGTTGGTATCGACCGTCTTGTTATGTTCTTAACAGACTCTGCATCCATCCGTGATGTATTGTTGTTCCCATTGATGAAACCCGAAGTGCATAAGCACGTTGAAGCTGAAGAAGAAGCAGCTGAATAAGCTAACATATAAAGGCTCCCTATTCTTTGAGTAGGGAGCTTTTTTATTCGTCATATGATACGAATATTATGTTTTATGATTATTGTATTCTATGAATATTATATTTATTCTACATGTGGTGTTGAAGTATATGTTGAGTATGATATTTAGTTACGAAAGGAGAAGACTGTGAAACATTTAAAGGTTGCTTTATCTGATTCTGTGCAATCTCAAATTAAATCCATAGCAGGGCGCACATGTGTTGGCGTTTTTGAAACAGATTTTACAGATGTAGGTGCCGTTGTTATCGGCGATGGTGAGCTAGATCTTATTAATAATAATCAAATTAGCTCCTTTGGTATACCTATTATTGTCCTAAGAGTTGATGCAACTAAAGATATATCTCTTTATGAAAATCGTATTACGTCCATTATAGAGCTCTTATCTATGAGTATCGACGACTGTACATCAGAGATAGAGAAAGTTGTAGCAGAGTATGAAGCATCTATTTTACCGCCATTTTTCAGGGCATTGTCTGATTATGTAGGGGATGAAAATTCCCAGTTTGACTGTCCAGGTCATCAAGGGGGCCAATTCTTCTATAAACATCCTACAGGTCGTGCCTTTTACAATTTCTTTGGAGAGAATATATTTAGAGCAGATCTTTGCAATGCAGATGTAAAATTAGGGGACCTCTTAATTCATGAAGGTTATGCTCATGATGCTCAAGCACATGCAGCTAAGGTCTACAATGCGGATAAAACCTATTTTGTATTGAATGGTACATCTTCTGCGAATAAGGTAGTGCTTAATGCACTTTTAACACCAGGGGATATTATTTTATATGATCGTAATAATCATAAATCTATCTGCCATGGTGGCCTCGTTATGTCTGGTGCTACGCCT
>CABQQJ010000163.1 GCA_902466275.1 uncultured Veillonella sp.
CAGACCAACTTCATTCTATCACTAGGAGGTTCTTTCCTTTTCTCTAAGAATTTTTACTGACCCCCAGTTTAACTGGGGGTTTAGTCATGCCTATTCGGCGTACAACAACAAAAAACAGAGCTTCAAAGGAGCTCTGTTTTTGTAGGCCTCAACTAATCACTTAGTTAATTCGATTATTTAGAGTCAAATTGGTCTGGAGTTGTATTGTTATAAGACTCAATATAATTATTGAAATTCTCAATCATGTCGTTAAGGTTGTTTTCATTTGCATCGTTAAGTACTTGACGAACAGAACCAACTACAGAGTTATAAGAGTTAACAAGCACTTCTCCACGATCATTATTTATGCTCTTAAGCAATGTTTGAATTTCATTAAGTTCTTTTTCTACAGCTTGTTTATCTGCATTTTTAGGAGATTTTTCTACATTTTCTACAAGAGTAGTCAAGCGAAGCGTAGATTCCATTGCTGCTGCATAGCCTTTTTTACCGTCTTTTTTCAATTTTTCGATTTGTTTCTTAGTTTGTTCGGTGTTAGCTTTGTTAAGAGCATCATTGAACTTCGCATAAGCTGCATCAAATTTTTCTACTTGTGCTACGTATTTAGCTGCTAGTTCTTTACCTTTAGCACCACCATCGTTCATGTAGGCTTTAGAATCATCATAAGCTTTCAAATCTTTGAATGTTGGTACTAATTCATTAAGAATATTTAATACATTATCGCGTTCTGTGTCAACTTCTTTAAATGTAGAACCTTCTTTTTTAGATTTTTCCAAAGCATCTTTTAAAGTATCATAGTGAGGTTGACGACCAATAGCACCTTCTTGGAAACCACCCTTTAATTTAGCCAAACTGTCTGCATAGTTTTGACCCCAAGTAGCATTGTCACCATTGAAGCGATTTGTTGCATCAATAAGTGTATTAAGCTTAGCAGCTGCTTTCTCATCGCTACCGCCATCAACAACGGAGGATACTACGGAGCCAATGCCACCCGCTTTATCACTGCCGCAACCAGAAACAAATAAACCTGCTGTCAATGCCGCTACACAAAGTAAAGTTGAAAATAATCTGCGTTTATTGTTCATATCTTCTCTTCTCCTTTTAACACATGAATATTAAACTAAGCGCATTATACTAACTATACTACACCAATTCTGTAGCCACAGCTACAAAATCAAATCTTCATATAAACTTCACCTAATTTAGAGGAATTATCAATAATTAATCGATCCATTTAAAATGCTTACACGCATTATAGATGCCATCTTTATCACAGTCTGTAGTAATATAATCAGCCTTTGCCTTTAATTCAGGGCGCGCATTACCCATAGCAATATTTAGCCACTCAGGCCTAAACATAGACAAATCATTATACCCATCACCAAATACAACAGCTTGATTTGGTTTCATGCCAAAATGCTCCAGCATATTGCGAATGCCCAAGGCCTTTTCCATTGGTTCATACAAAACACAGCCATCGCCATAGCGAATCAGCTTATGCGTCATATGTTCAATATCTTTCTCCTCTTCTTCCCCTTCTTTAAAGAACACATAAATCTTATAAAACTCTTCTACATTATGAAAGTCAAAATTAGGATCTACTGTCGTTTTAAAAACATCCCAATTCGGATGCCAATCTAATATTTCCTTATACGGCGTAATTCGGCCTAATTTATTCCGATCTGTTACAGCCCAAGGAATATTATGGGACTCTAAATATTCCAAATAGTTAATGCATGCGTCACGATCCATGCCAATCATGGACACTAGTTCATTATTAACAGTAACACTATGTCCGCCGTCTGCCACAAAATCTGTAAGCCCCGCTTGTTCCGCAAAACGCTTTGCATCTACTTGGATACGGCCTGTTGCTAGTGCCACCCTATGACCACGGCGCTTTAATTCATCTAAGCTATATTGAGCACTGTCAGGAATTTTACCTTCCGGCCACACAGCTAAGGTATTGTCTATATCGAAAAAGAAAAATTTCTGTTCCACAGGCCCTCCTAATCACGTCCGCTCATTAACTTAAATCGCTCTTTCTGCTCTACATCAGGATATTTTTCTTGATCCACATCACTCAAAAACATATCTAGTGGTCGTACATATAAGTCACGTTGATCATATAATTTTTGATACACTACGAACTGTTCACTCGTTTCCGAATGAGTTGCAACATCTAACACATAATAGTACATGCCTTTAAAATGACGATATAAGCCACCCTTTACAATTTTTCGCATTTATAACCTCATCACATAACATACACAAACGGTTACAAATTATATTAATCAAGAGATTCCATGTATTGAATAGCCTTAGTCAACATATCTGCTGTAATTTTGTACGGAGATACATCAATATCATGAACAGATGTAGCCTTTTCAACAATTTGAGGAATATGCGATGCAGTAAGATCTAATTGTGAAAGTTTAGTAGGCCAACCTAATTCGCGATATACTGGCAACCACCGTTGTAATTCATCCATTTGTTGGTCAACGGTTAACAAAATAAGTAAGCCATATGCTACCATTTCACCATGCAAATGGTTTTCTTCTGTTTCTTTATTAGTAACACAGCCATAACATACAGCATGAGCCATATTACTATTATATGCCATAGGAACACAACCTGATACAACACCGGTAGTAAAGATAACAGTCATAGCAATGGTATCAAAGGCATCACTACGTTTATTAGCTTGACTATCTTTATAGGCTTGTATACCATGTGCTAAAATTGGTTCACTACACATAGAAGCTAGAGTAAGGCCTAACTGAGTATTATAGTCTTGCTCGCGATTGCGAGCAGAAAGATGAGTTTCATAGTGTTTTGCAATAGTATCTCCCATTCCCGCCCACAAGTAACGGCTTGGTGCTTCTACGAGAATATCAGCATCAATAAAGCAGTGCACAGGAGGATGATTTACAAAGGCTACATCATCAAAAGTATGCTCTGCAGTGTATACAGCTGCGACTTCTGACGTTGCAGCACAAGTAGAGGCAATGGTCGGAATTGTAAAGAATGGTTTATCATCTAACTCTATAGCTACTACTTTTACTGTATCCATGGCCTTACCACCACCAACAGCAAACAAAAAGTCCGCATCTTTTACAGATGCCATTTGTGCAATTTCCTTGCCTCGAGCAAAAGTACACTCTCCACCAAAGTGGATAATATCTAGCACCTTAATCCCCGCTTTATCAAGCACGGGACGAATGTGTGGCAAAGCTTTAGAAAGAGCTGTTTCGCCACCGATGATAGCTACAGACTTGCCATATAATTTTGTAAACTTTGGAATAGCGTCAAATACATCATGACCTCCAAAACTATAACTAGGTAAACAATGAGTACTACGCATAAAATTTCCTTCCTTCTTTTATCATTTATATCCTTATTTATCCTTATTATAGAAACTTCTACACACAAAATCAATTTTATATGACAACAATCAAAACATAAAAAGGCTCTATACTCTCACAAAATGAAAGCATAGAGCCTTTATCTTTATTACTTATTATCGGAAGCAAGACCTTTATGGATAAGGCCTACAACGAAGCCTAATACCGCAAAGCTCACCCA
>CABQQJ010000164.1 GCA_902466275.1 uncultured Veillonella sp.
CCCTACACCACCAGTAATGGCAGATGCACCAGCACCGGCATCGAGAATACTAAAGGAACCAATCATACCTGTAACAGTACCAAGTAAGCCTAATAGTGGGGAGATTGTAACAGTAGCGCTTAGGTAATCCATATATTTACGGAAACCAACCGCATCAACACCCATTTGATCAGCGAAGGCCGTTTTCATTGCTTCTTCGCTAGAAGCATTATGTAGACCAGCTTCTGCAATGCGACTTGCAATAGATGGGTTTTCTTTGATTACTTTATCAATTTCGTCCCACTTTTGTAATTTTGCTAGTTCATTGACTGCATGGGTAACAACAAAAGTTTTACCGGCATATTTGCGATAGTAGAAAGCTCGTTCTGCAGCGATAGCGATAACCATGAAAGACAAGAGTAATAATGGATACATTACATAACCGCCGCTATGAAACAAGTGAATGACATAATTTAAATTTTCCATATTAGTAACCTTTCTGCCTGTTTACAGACTGAACATTAGAACCTGTAGGTCCCTTGAATTCTTGTATAATCGCCTAACTTAAAGCTTTCACTACCATATAAAGTATCTCGTTTATTAGTGCCCTTCGCATCGAAAGTATAGAATGCTTCAAGGAGCAAGTCCTTGCGCGGTACATAGCCGGCACCAAATGTAAAGCTGCGAACACCATCTAAATAACGATCAGGTACTGCACCCGTACCATTACCACCGAAGAAGGAGCCATGTTCAAAGTATTTGTAATCGATGAACGCATTCCAAGATTTCGGAACATCTAAATCAGCACGCCCAATATCTAGACGAGCCATCCAGAAGTGTGGTGTGCCGCCCATTTGGTGACCTTTTAGAGTAAAGTCTGCTGTGCCACGTTCATGTTGATATACGGTATTACCATTGAGGTAACGTCCTAAGTTAGAACGATTTTGACCGTAATCAACCGTAACAGCTGCATTAGCACCAAGTTGATACTTAGCACCGATACCAAATACATGAGCTACATTGGAGAAGCTGTATTCATCATTACTGTTTCCATTAGCATTTAAATATGTATGTGTTTTACCGCCAAAGGAACGTAAGTACCAAGCTTGTAAACCAAGACGAGAACCAATTTGCTTCTTGTATTGAATAAATGCTGCTTTATCGATAGCTGGTACAGTATCTTTTTCAAGAACTACACCTTCTGTTTTAATAATATTACCGATGATTTTACCAATCGCTTCACGTGGTAATTTATTTTCAGACTCTGCATCATGTACAACCTTTTCAAGATTATACATATAGTTATACATAGCATTTGGCATGCCCCAACCATAGTAAGAACCACCTTCGCCATAATCACCAGAGGACATGGTGAAGTTCTTTTTGTAAATGGCATCTTTAGCATCATAATCACTAAATACGTATTTACCACTATCGTATTTGTAAGTCTTTGCACCTAAGAAGCCAGTGAATTCATAATCACTTGACGGTTGACCATAGTAATCATAAGATCTCTTAAATGTACCATCAGCTTGTTTCACCCAAACTTCGTCAAGCCCACTATTGTTATAATTACTCCAGTTATCTTTTGCATTATATTTGGCAATTTCTGTAATCGATTGATTAATCTCAGCTGCATGTTTATCAACATACTCTTTAGGATTTAGCAAGGCTTCTTTATTATCAGAGGATACGATAAGACCTTTTGCCTTTTCTTTCATAGATTCAGGGTACAATGGGGAATTTACGTTATACATAATGTCGCCTGTTTTATACAGTTTTTCCCCTGTTTTCTTATTGGTGATTTCATACATTGCATACCCACCAGATGGGATATCAAGGGAGAATTTAGTCCCTGCCATATCTGTAGGATATGCTTTTGTAAGAATATCTTGTAATCGACCCATAATTTGAGCTTGTTTTTTCTGAGTTTCAGCTAATTTAGCATTAGCCTTTTCAATTTCTTGATCACGGTTCGGATTACTCCATCTTAAGTCTAAGCTTTCTTTATAAGCTTCGTATTCAGCTTGCAAGTCTTTGAGCTGTTGATAGAAATAGAGGCTATCTGTCTTACCTTTGTAAGTGGAGTTATAAATACCAGTTGGACTATCTGGAGCTGCCGGATCTGTTGAGGTCTTCTTCTCACCATCAGAACCGGTTTTAGTAGCACTCTCAATATCGTATGGATAATCATCGCGATTGATACCAATCAATTCAGCTGCTGTTGGTGGTCTAAAGATAACTTTGTGCACTGCATGAGTATATGCAGAATCAGTGATACCTGTACTATGTTTGAAAGTACCAACACCAATACGAACTTGAGAATCATGGCCATTCCAAACAGCACGAACGCCGTCATAAGATTGACCAAACCAGTAGCCACTAGCGCCCATAGGCTCAGTTAAACGCCCTACAGATACGTCCCATTTCTTAACGCGTCTTGTAAGATCAACTGTATCAAGTCGTTGATGGTTGAGACCTTTGGAATCAGATTTTGTCCAGCTTGTATCTACTCCACTCATACCACTCATACTGCCAATAACCTTGAGGTTTGTGAACTCATTGAGTCGAGCATCAAAGCCAAGACGTAAGCGTTGTTCAAAACTATGACGATTAGCATCGTACATATTAGCTTTTGCAGAGCCGATGGCAGAGTTTGCTCTAAATGGAGATTGCGGTCTATTAGAACCATCATGTGCCATCCAACGCGCTCTATAGTCGCCAACCATTGTAATACCACGTTCTTTAGTAGTATCAAAATCAGAACGAATAAAGTCAGTTAAACGAACTACATCAGCTACATTTTGTACACCAGATTCAGAATTTACCACTTCACCATTAGCTATATTAGCACCTGTAGCATTAACGTTTGCACCATTCTTAGTTTTGCCGATGGCCGTAGTTTTACTACTATCGCCACCACCAAATTTAAGGTTAACACCCATGCGGTATACGCGTTCTTGTGTAGCACGGTCATCATCGCGATGGTTAAAGATATTGTTGATACCAAAGTACATCATGGCATTTTTATTGAATCGTTTTTGAACCATTACGTTCCAAATGCCAAATGTTTTCTTTTCATAGGTTTGCTTCTTATATACGCCTGCATCACCAGATAAAATATCTGGCCAGTAGTTGCCACCATTATTAAGAGTATTACTATCAAGCATATTGATATAGTAATCACCCCAGATGGAGCCATTCCAACCGGATTTAGGGTTATCATAAGTAATGCCAATATCAACTTTGTGCATTGGTTTATCCAATAATTGACGTGGCATGGATGGATCGCTTTTGTTGATGGCGTGTAAATATGTATAACCTAATTTACCAGACCAATATTTGCCGAATTTTTGTTGTACTTCCGCTTGCAACCCTGTAATTTCAGCTTTACCAATATTTTTAAAGCTATAAATCATGTCTGGTGCACGTTGGTACTTAGCATCACCCTTGAGGTATGGAGCAAAGTCCATAAAGTCCCCTGTGAAGTATACAGACATATAGTTTTTGATGCGGTTATGGAATACGCCTACACGAGCATAAGTATTCTTATTTTCACCTTCTAAGCTCATGTCAAAGTTAACAGATTTCTCAGGTTT
>CABQQJ010000165.1 GCA_902466275.1 uncultured Veillonella sp.
AATTCGTTTCTGATTAGGAATGAGTGAGAGTTCCATATTCTCACCTTAATGACTCATCTCATGGAAAAACCACTGACGAGCATCCCCTAGAATATATAAAGAACCACATACGGCAATGATATCACCAGTCTTTGTATGCTTATATGCCAATGCTAATGCAGCCTCAATAGAGTCTGCAGTTTGAGCCGTCGCCTTTGGTACAGTACGGCGAATCATTTCAACCAAGGTTTCCGGTACTTCCGTTCTATCGGTTGGTGCGGGCACAACGAGCACTGTGTCACCCACTTTAACCACTTCACGGATAATAGCCGCTTGGTTCTTATCTTTAAGAATAGCCATTACAATCGTTTTTGGGCTATCCTTAAACAACTCGTCATACGTCATGGCAAAAGACTCAGCCCCTGCCGCATTGTGAGCACCGTCAAATATAAAGGTACGATCTAAGCCTCGTTTAACTTCAAAGCGCCCCGCCCACGTAGTGCGGGCAAATCCTTCACGTATCGTTTCTTCACTGATGTTCGTATCCTCTTTCATCAACAGGCGTACGGCCATCAATGCACAAGCGAGATTTACAGATTGGTGAATGCCAGCCATCGTCGTAAACAACATAGCAGGTGCAGCATCGTTAGAACTAACCGTAATCATTTGACCACCCGTTACAGCGCTGCGGCTATCAATACCAAAATCTTTATTAAAAACATAAAGCTTGGCATGTTGTTTTTTAGCTACGTCCTCAATGATATTAAGAGGTGTATCTTGTGCAGCTGTCACTACAGGCACATTAGGTTTGATAATCCCCGCTTTATGGCGTGCAATTTCCTCGACAGTATCACCACAATATGCTTGATGATCTATTGTTACATTAGTAATAACAGATACTTTTGGGGTCACGATATTAGTAGAATCTAGTAAGCCACCTAAACCAACTTCTACTACAGCATAGTCGACACCTTGATCCTTAAAGAATAAAAATGCGGCAGCTGTTAATATTTCAAATTGTGTTGGCGCTTCTATTCCATTGTTAATAATAGTATCTACGGCAACCTTTACGCGACTAATTAATTTTCCAAAGGCTTCCTCTGTTATATTTCCATCATTAATTTGAATTCGCTCCGTATAGGATTGAAGGTGAGGCGATGTAAATCGCCCCACCCGTAATCCACTTGTAAACAGTGCGTAGGAAATATATGAGGTAACCGAGCCCTTACCATTTGTACCTGTAACATGAACAATTTTATAATCTTCTTGTGGATTCCCTAATACATCCATAAGAGCCATAATTCGTTCAAGGCCAGGTTTAATACCAAATGAAGATGCCTGCTCCAAATAGGCTAAGGCCTCTTGATATGTCATATAAACCTCCTATTATAAGGTTTCAAGGAACGCTTCACGTTCCAATAACGCTTGTTGTTTTTGTTTATATTCTTCTAACTTTTCTTTTTCTTTTGCTACTACAGCTTCAGGAGCTTTTGCTAAGAAGCCTTGGTTAGACAATTTACCTTCCAAACGAGAAATTTCTTTTTCCATTTGGATTTTTTCCTTTGCAATACGCTCTCTTTCTTTTTCACCGTCAATCAAGTCTTTAAGTAAGAGATATACTTCCATACCATTGACAACGGTTACAGTCGCATTTTCTGGTTTTGGATCATCGGTACTAAGAATTGTTACTTTCTCAGCCCAAGCCAATGTTACGAAGTAGTCACTATGATCTGCTACAGTTTGAGCTAATGCTACATCTGTAGGCGCCACGATAACCTCTGCTTTTTTACCTAACGGCACGTTCATTTCAGCACGCATGTTACGAATACCTTTGATAGCATCCATCATAACTTCCATTTGACGTGCTGCCCCTTCAAGATTATCGAATTTCAATGCTTCAGGCCATTTAGTAACAACGATGCTGTCCCCTTCGTGTGGCAAATGTTGCCAAATATGTTCAGTTACGAACGGCATGAATGGATGTAATAATTCGAGCATATGACGTAAGATTGTTACAAGTAAATATTGAACTGTACGACGATCACGTTCGTTGCTTTCACTATACAAACGAGGTTTCGCTAATTCAATGTACCAATCGCAGTACGTATTCCAAATGAAATCATATACGGAACTTGCAGCTTCACCAAGTTCGAATTTATCGAGATTAGATGTTACGCTTTGTACTGTTTCATTGTATTTTTGAATAATCCATTGGTCTGCTAATGTCAAATCATCTGCTGTTGGAACGAAACTTTCATCATAATTAGTAAGGTTCATCAATACAAATTTTGATGCATTCCAAATCTTATTGGCAAAGTTACGGTTAGCCTCAACACGTTCCATATAGAAACGCATATCGTTACCAGGTGTGTTGCCAGTTACAAGAGTAAAGCGCAATGCATCAGCACCATATTGGTCGATAACTTCAAGCGGATTAATACCATTGCCCAAAGATTTACTCATTTTACGGCCCTGGCTATCGCGAACAAGACCATGAATAAATACATGTTTAAATGGAATTTCATGTTCAAACTCAAGAGCCATAAAGATCATACGAGCAACCCAGAAGAAGATGATATCGTAACCAGTTACAAGCACACTTGTTGGATACCATTGGTCAAGTTCTGGAGTTTGCTTAGGCCACCCCATTGTAGCAAACGGCCATAAACCAGAGCTAAACCATGTATCAAGAACATCTGGATCTTGTGTAACATGACCGTGGCAATGAGGACATTCTGTAATATCTTCACGGCTAACGATAGTTTCACCACAGTCATCACAATACCATGCAGGAATGCGATGGCCCCACCACAATTGACGAGAAATAGTCCAATCACGGATATTTTCAAGCCAGTTCACATATGTTTTTGTAAAACGTTCTGGAACAAACTCTACTTCGTGGTCTTTAACAACCTTAAGAGCGGGCTCTGCCAATGGTTTCATATCTACGAACCATTGTTTAGATACCATTGGTTCGATGATTGTATTACAACGGGAGCAATGACCTACTGCATGGTCATGATCATCGATTTTTTCAAGTAAGCCTAATTCTTTAAGTTCTGCTACTACTTGTTTACGCGCTTCTTCACGTGGTAAACCATTGAATTTACCAGCACCTTCATTCATTGTTGCATCATTGTTCATAACAACGATGGATTCCAAATTATGACGTTGGCCCATTTCAAAGTCATTAGGGTCATGAGCAGGTGTAATTTTTACACAGCCTGTACCGAAGCTAGCATCTACATAGTCATCGGCAATTACAGGAATTTCGCGATTAACAAATGGCAAAATCAATGTTTTACCAATGAGATCTTTATAACGATCATCATCAGGATTTACTGCTACTGCTACGTCACCAAACATTGTTTCTGGACGAGTTGTAGCAACAACAACGAAACGATTATCTTCACCTTTTACAGGATATTTAATATGCCATAAATGGCCATGTTCGTCTTCATGCTCAACTTCAACATCAGATAACGCAGTGGCACAACGAGGACACCAGTTGATGATGCGTTCACCGCGATAGATCAAACCTTTTTCATAAAGGCTTACAAATACTTCACGCACTGCATGATAGTATCCTTCAT
>CABQQJ010000166.1 GCA_902466275.1 uncultured Veillonella sp.
TAGCTACATACCTATTTGATAAGCTGGCATAACTTATCTATTAAGACACTCCGATTAGCTATCATACTGATTTAGACATATAAGATGTATCCAGAAAAGGCATAGTATAAACATTACTATTGGGTTTACCCCAATGGAGATGTATACTATGCCTTTTTATGTGCTTGTGAAAGCATATTCATGAAACAAATTTCATAAAAAATACGGTTGATACTTTCATAAATAACATATATGATATATAATTTAATCATAAACTGTTACTTGTGTGTGTGATTAAAAAGAGAGGTTCATTATGAAACCACTAGTAAAGAAAATGTTAACAGCCGTATTGTGTGCATCTACTCTAACAGCTCCATTATTTTTGAGTGGTTGTAGTTTTTCTAAGATTGCCAATGGGGTGCAGCAAGGCGCTCAAAAGGCATCGCAAAAAGACATTCAAGTATTTAATCAGTATATAGAAGCAGTTGGTAATTTTAATAGTGGTACCGTAAGCTTTGGATATGCTATTAATCCTTCCATTCAAAAATTAAGAGAGGGTCAACATTTATCAAGCTTTATGGCACCAAAGTTTGATAGCTTACAACAAAAATTACAAGCCGCTAAAGATGCGGGCATACCATATGATGATATGAAGGAACCTTTAGATAACGTATTGGCTGTATTAAAGGATATTGTACCAGTAGCCAGTGAATTGGATACGTACTACGAAACTAATTCATATCAAGCAGATAATTATGCTAAGGAACAACAATTAGGACCTAAATACGTTCAACTATATGATCAATTCTATGCAGCATATAATCAGTTAGACGCTGTAATTCACAAACATAATACGGAAAATCAACAAGAACAGTTGAAAGAACTTAAAGATTCCGGTAAGAAAAATGCAGCTGCTGCTCAAGAAGTTCATTTACGTTTAACTGCATTATTGGATAGCTTTGAAGAAGGTAAGCAAATCGATGTAAATGCGGCGAACCAAGAGTTGCAAGGTATCATGGATGTGTCCAGCAGCATTACTAGTCCGGACTATAACTCTGCTAAAAATCATTTGAATACAACTATTGGTAGAATTCGTACATTCTTAGGTGACCAAACAGCTGATCATTACAATGATATGATTGAATCCTACAATAGCTTTATTGGCAGTGTAAATCGCTTGGATATGAATAAACTTGATAAATAATATCTAATCGTATATACCATGTTATGTAATGTTAGGAGAGGAACATTTAAATGAGCAAGAAAATGTTATTACCCGTTGGTGTAGTTGTTCTAATTATAGGTATTGTTATCCTATTATTAAATCCAGATCCAGCTACAACAAATTTGGAAATTGCAAGAAACGCTACTAATGCACGAGACGCAGCGAAAGCGATTTCTTCTAATAATCAAACCTATGCATGGATGTATTCCCTCGGTATGTTCTTTACTGGTTTTGGCGTGTCCTTAACAATCGGTGGCATACTTGTGAAGTTTCTTAAAAAAGATTAATAGGATGTAAGAGATTATAAGCCTCCTAGGTTAAATTACATCAGGATTATAGCTAAATTAAGATTACATTAAAGGCTATACTAATAGGTATATCACTATTAGTATAGCCTTTTTTTGACTCATAATTATTTTTAGATGCCTTAAAACATGATATAATTAAATTTAATGGGGCCTAGAGGGTAACGGCTTTTGGAGGTTAGTATGAGTAGTATAGCGCATTTATTTGTAGCTGGTGGATTTGTAATGTATCCGCTAGTAATTTTTTTGCTCTTTGCGTTGATGATTGGCATTGAGCGTATCGTTTTATATCGCAAGTTTACAAAGGACTTGCGTCGCTTTAATAAGGTATTAGAAAAGAACCAAAGCTGGGTTATGTTGCCGAGTGTGTTGGAACGTGACACATTAGAGCTAGGCTCTTTATTTGCTCGTGCCATTCGCAGTGCGAAGAACTACAATAGCTTGGAAAATCGTTTGCAAGATATCGTATCCTATGCAGATGAACGCTTGAAACGCGGTTTAAGCTGGCTTAGCATGATCGTAACAATGGCTCCACTATTGGGCTTGTTGGGGACCGTGCTTGGCATGATTCGCGCCTTTGCTGTCGTAGGTGGCGATATTGGGGCTCCTACCATCATTACGGGCGGGGTATCTGAAGCCTTGGTAGCAACGGCGACAGGCTTGACCGTAGCCATCATTGCACTTGGCTTTCACAGTTACTGTGCGGCAAAGGTCAACGATTTTATTACTACATTAGAGCATGAGTGCGGCAACATCCTCGATGCGTACAACGAGGAACATGATATATGAGACGACGCACATTAGGGGTTAAAAAAGAACCGACAATCATGATTATCCCTATGATCGATATCGTATTCTTTTTATTGGTATTTTTCATGGTAGGCACGCTGTATATGAATACAGAGCAACAAATTCCGCTAAATTTACCATCTGCATCGTCGTCTACGGCGAAATCTATCGAACCTATCACCATTACCTTGACCACAACGCACACGCTGTATATCGATAATCAGGAAATCTCTTCGGATCGCTTGGCGCAAGAGGTCAAATCTATCGTTACACAAGCACCTCAACAAGCCTTTGTGATTCGTGCTTCAAAAGATGTATATTATAACGATGTTATCGAGCTTTTGGACATGCTCAAGGTGAACGGTGCTAAATATATTAGCGTCGCTACGGAACGGAAGTGATTCCATGTTTGAATCACATTATCTGAAACCTTTTATTGTATCTTTAGGCATTACCATCATGCTTATCTCTGGCATGGGGCTTTCCTTGCGTGGTATCGTTGGAACCGGTGTGGCTTATGATGCCGCAGAGGTTAGCTTTCATCTGCCTGAGGATAGTGAAAGTGATGCGGAAACTACGGCTATTGAGCCTATACCTAAGGATAAGCCACCGGTTGAACCTCCGACTCCAGAAGGGCCTGCGCCTAAGGCAGATCCTCTTGTAACGGAAAATACAGGTGATGAAAGTGCTCACAATTTAAATGCCAATAAGACTACATCTAATGCTCGTCGTGAATGGGCCGTTCCAAAGGCCATAGAATCGGAAACGACTAATAATGAACAAGCTGTAGTTACGGGTGGAAATGATTCCAAAGACGGGAAATCCTCTAAGCCTGACAATGCTCCTATGGGTAAGGATATAACATCTGATCCGAATGCCAATGGAAACGGCTTTGCCGAAGCTAGTGATTTATCCTTTCTCTCTGATCTCGCTTGGAGTTTATTGAATCCGGGACAACAAGCGCTTTTACAAAAGCCAGATATCAACCCCCAAGAATATTTACGAACTGTACAAGAACAGGGGAAGGGGTCAATCGTAACAGGTAAGGTTGTAGTGCGCGTTAACTTTGACGTTAATGGACATGTCATCGTAGGAGAACATACACCGCTCATCGCAGAAGATGTGCCGCAACCTGTAAAAGAGGAAGCAATGCGCATCGTTAAAAGCAGTGGTTCTATTATCAATCGAAGAGGGGAACCCGTATATCTAGCAGTTCCTGTCGTTTTAGGACAATAAAGAGGCATACCTCTCATACGCATGTATGTAAGATAT
>CABQQJ010000167.1 GCA_902466275.1 uncultured Veillonella sp.
CAGCCTACCTTGTTTTTATACATGCGCACCTTTTCGAGTCGCTCCTCTTGTACACCCGTTTCGTCGTAGTACACATTGTAACGATTAGACCAAATATCACCTGCACCTACGCGCTCGTCTTCGGCCATCTTATGACGGTTAGCCCATTGTACCTTCCACTTAGCGATAAGCTCATCTATATAATTTGTTACACTTTGACTTTGTTTATATTTAACAGGGTCAAAGGCAGGTTCTACGACCTTGCTGTAATCAAGGCCTGCCATGGATAAAATGATACCTGTATTCACATATGGCAATGCTTCCTGTACGGAATATCCCCCTTCTAAGACTGCTATATCTGCTTGTAATAAATCGACTAACTCTGCATAGCCTTTTGCAGTTACCTGCATATTGGCTAATGGATCGCTAAAGTGATTATCTTGCCCAGCCGAGTTAATGACTATATCTGGATTAAACTCTTCAAGGATAGGCAATACAAGCTCACGCATGACCTTCATCAAGCCTTCGTCACCCGTACCAGGCGGTAGTGGAATATCGATGTTACCACCGATGGCCTGAGGTCCACCAAATTCATCCATAAAGCCTGTGCCAGGATATAAAGTACGTCCATCTTGATGGAAACTAATATACAACGTATCAGGATCATGGTAAAACACATCTTGAGAACCATCACCGTGATGTACATCAGTATCTACTACGGCAACGCGTTTAATTCCATAGGTTTGACGTATGTGTTGAATCATAACGGCTTCAATATTAATCGTACAGAAGCCACGAATACCATGAACCATAGCCATCGCATGGTGACCTGGTGGTCTTACCAATGCAAAGGCGCGATCTACTTCACCGCGCGTGACCGCATCAGCTGCCGCAATAGCACCTCCAGCAGATACTCGATGAGCTTCAGTCACCCAAGACTCTAAATCTGGAGCACCAACATGAACTCGCTCTATTGTATCCCAATCAGCTACTATTGGATTATATTCTCTAATATTCGGTATATCTAACAGACCTTCCTCAACAATTTGATCACGCGTATAGAGTAAACGCTCTTGTCGTTCAGGATGTGTTTCAGAAATTTTCCAGTCAAACGCAGGGAAAAAGACAAGACCTAAACTGTGATGATATTTAGCTTTATCAATAGTAGGATTCACGTCGTCATTCAGTTTCGTGTTTATATCCTTTTCTATAAGTCCATGACGCTCACGATAGGATAGTCCTTTATTCCACATAGTGTTTCACCCCCGCCGCCAGTTGTACTTTCACAGTAATTAAACGCTCCATAGATTGCCAGCCCTCTACCACAGGGAAATCCTCAATGCTAATGATCTCGATTTCTTGCGACGTATCTAAACCTAAACGAAAAGCCTCTTCACTAAGAGCCTCCTTAGCTCGTTCTACAACTTGCTCCGCTCGTTTTAAAGTACAATTTTGCTGTTTAATACCTAATTCAGGGATGACTAGCAACCGACGTTTTGTGTCTACATGAACAGTGAGTTCGATGGTAGATAAAGCTAGTGCAGCGCCTATAGCATTTGCTACGGCAGCATTTTCTGGAATCATAATAGGTAAATCCATATATTCTCCAATGCTCGCTCCGAGACTTGGAGCCGTGCCTCCTACTACAACAATATGTTCAGGCACAAATATATCAGGATTTACAATATCTGCCACCACATAAATAGGACGTTTATTCTCAGCCTCTACGACCTCATCAATACCATGTTGAATCGTTTTCAGTGCATTTTGTACGATTAGCCTTGCTACATCAGGGGCGGTCTTAATATGAGCTAGTTGATTGTTTGAGGTATTTACATTATTAGATTGCAACGTATCCTGTATAGCATCTGCTAAATCTTGTAAAGCTCGTGATGCCAAATTAAAGTCGCCATAGTTTGCGTGACCGAGCACGATGAGTGCATCCCCCAAGGTAGGTTCTACACCACCTAGAGCCACCGATGGCCCAACTCGTTCAGGACCTACGGTAAGATTACCATTTTTAAGGCGAACTACAGATTCCCCACCAATACCGACCGAGGTAACGGCAAAGGATCGCACTGCACTTGGATACTCACGAATAGATACACCATTTTTTGTCATCAATGGTCTACCATGCTTCCAAAGAGATATATCCGTTGTGGTCCCCCCAATATCTAGAGCCACTGTATGCTGATTACCTATAACGCCGAGAGCAGATAGTCCAAGAACTGTTGCGGCAGGGCCTGTAAAGGCGGTCTCTACTGGGCGACTCACCATGTGTTCTACTGGTAGAGAGCCTCCATCTGCTTTTAAAATGTGAAGTGGGGCCACTATATTTCGTGCACTGAGAGCATCTTCAACATTTTTCTTAAACACCGTAAATACTGGTGTTACAGCACTATTAAAATAAGCGCTGATAGTACGCCGAGGGAAATTTAAAGAACCACTTAATAAACTACCATTAGAAATTGCATGATATGTGTTTTTTAATTCTTCTGTTATAGATAGTTCTTCTTGAGGATTCCGCACCCCAAATTTAGCGGACACAGCAGCCAAATCAGTACCACTACGTGTTTGAACCATGTTGGCTATACCACGTACAGCATCAGCAGGGGTACGCTCTACAACGATACCTCTATGATCTGTATAACCTTGAAGATATATAGGTTCCACGGGGAATATATCATCTACATTACGGCCTGGACCTGTAACCACATAGAGATCTACTACTTGCTCCTTCTCTTCTACGATGGTATTCGTCACCACGGTAGTAGATAAGGTTACTTGTTCAATATTTGATGTATCATAGCCCTCCAAAACCGCATCTAAGGCCTCACCTATACCATTCATTAGATTATCCTTTGTAGTCCGCCTCTTGGCAGTTGCCACTACACGATGGCCATCAATGATAACAGCATCGGTAAAAGTACCGCCTACGTCTAACCCTAGTAACATATAACCTCCTTATTAGTATTAATAAAGAATCTATACAAACTCAAAACAGAGTAAAGAAAACTCAATTTAAGCTAGCATATAATCTCTATTTGAACTAATATGCAATTCCTATTCAAATCTGCGTATAGTCCATATTCAATCTCATTATATATAAAAAAGCTGTACCCATCTCTATGTGATGAGTACAGCCTTCTGTTATTTACCAGATACAGATGCGTAATTTTTGATGATAACAATCGGAGTCATTTGGCTATCATTACCAAATGGATTATCAATCAACAATTTAGCGATTTTCTTCGCATCAATACCGCGACTTGTACCGAGAATTGCAGAGCGTTTCAAGTCGTTTACGTCTGCTACAACAGCGCCATAGCAACCTGTGCGTTGAACGATTTTTTCAGCCACCTTATCTGGATCTTTTGGACCAAATACGATGTGTTTATCGAATGGAGGCATGGTACCTGTTACGTCATCGGTTAAGGATGCAGCACGAGCGATAGCGTAAAACACGCCTGGTTTGCGGAAAATTTTAGCAATAGCGCCTAAGAAGAAAGCACCTAATACCTTCCATTTACCATCTAAGTTCATAGCAGATTGCATACCATAAATAGAAGCCATGGAACCA
>CABQQJ010000168.1 GCA_902466275.1 uncultured Veillonella sp.
TGTATAAATACGACGGCCTACAACCTTTTCGAGAACCTCAATAGATATGGTCCCTTCATCAGGCACCATAGCCGCTGCTTGTTCTAAAATATTAAGGGCCATCCGACCATCACCGTTGACGAAGATGCCTACATCTTCAAGAACCTCATCTGTCACCTGTAGATGACGTTTACCAAGGCCCACCTCTTCATCTGTAATAGCACGGCGCAAAATTTGGCCTATAGCCTTTGGTGTAAGCGCTTCTAGAGTAATTAACCTTAGACGAGATAGAAGCGGTCTATTTACCTCAAAAAATGGATTTTCTGTGGTAGCGCCAATGAGGATGATTGTACCATCCTCTACACAAGGTAATAACACATCTTGTTGGCTTTTATTAAAGCGGTGAATTTCATCGAGGAATAAAATGGTTCGTTGTTGTAAAGATCGCACCCGCTTACGAGCATCCTCTATGATATTACGCAGCTCACCTATGCCCGCATTAGTAGCATTTAAATTTACAAAATGACTATTGCTAACCTTCGCAATAATACCTGCTAATGTAGTTTTACCCGTTCCACAAGGCCCATAAAAAAGCATAGATGGTATTGTATCCTTCTCTACCATAGCTCTCAAGAAAGTCCCCTTACCTACGGCCTTCTCTTGACCATATAAATGATCTAGTTTAGTAGGACGCATTCGTACAGGAAGCGGCTCGTATGTATTTGTAGGTGTCATATCAAATAAACTATCCATTCTATCACCTCAATTCGCACTCAGTTTAACTGTCGTATTTTAATATCTATAACTATTTAATCAAAAAACAATTACTGTCCCGTCATAAAAGCCTAATAACACCAGTAACTCGGTAACACTGATAATATTGGCAAGACATTTATAACGTTTATGACATTTAGGACTCTTAAGATTTTAAAAAGTTTAAATTCTTACCAAAGATATATTTATAGTATATGATATTTCAGTCTATTTTTACACGCAAAAAAGCCCCACCATGCCGTAATGTACCGCGTTTTGATCCTGCAAGGGCAGGTGGGTGTCCTCCTCATCCTGCAGTTGTCCCGTAAGGGCGTAACGTTCAGACGAGAGTTCAGACTCCCAAAGTAAATGTGTTGGCTCAAAACTGCGATATCACACGCACATGGCAGGGATATCTTATACTTAAATAGTATCAGAAAGATTAGCAATTAACAAGTCTTGACATTTCAAATTTAATCAATTCTTGCCTATGTTTTTACACTAAAGATTGCTCTTGTTCTTCTTCTACATCTGGTTTAATATGCAACTCTTTTAATTGCTTAGGTTCTACTTCAGATGGAGCTTGGCTCATGATATCAGAAGCAGATTGAGTTTTAGGGAATGCGATTACGTCGCGGATAGATTGACGTTTTGCCATCAACATAACAAGACGATCAAGGCCGAATGCACAACCAGCATGAGGAGGTGCACCGTATTGGAATGCATCAAGCATGAAGCCGAATTTAGATCTTGCTTCTTCAATGGACAAGCCAATTGCTTTGAATACTTTTTCTTGTACGTCAGCTTGGTAAATACGCAAGGAACCGCCACCGATTTCTACGCCATTCAATACCATGTCGTAAGCAATCGCTTTTACACTGCCAGGATCGGATTCTAATTTATCAAGATCCGCATGGCGTGGCATTGTGAACGGATGGTGCATTGCAACATAACGTTTTTCGTCTTCGTTATATTCGAACATAGGGAAATCAGTTACCCATGTGAATGCCAATTTATCTTGGTCAATCATGTTCATGCGGCGTGCCATTTCCAGGCGCAATTCACCTAATGCACGTGCCACAGTAGCAGGTTTATCAGCAATCATCAATACAAGGTCGCCACCTTTAGCGCCCATTTTTTCACCGATATTGCGGATTGTATCTTCACCTAAGAACTTCATGATTTGAGACTTGATGGAACCATCTTCATTGAAGCAAGCCCATGCAAGGCCTTTTGCACCGTAACGGTTTACATATTCAACGAGGTCATCAAGCTCACGACGAGGGATGCCAGCGTCGCCAGGTACTACGATACCTTTAACTACGCCACCATTGTCGATTACAGAGCGGAATACTTTGAATTCTGTATCTTTTACAAGATCAGTTACATCAGTAAACGCCATATCAAAACGAAGATCCGGCTTATCAGAGCCGTATTTATCCATTGCTTCGTCCCATGTAATACGAGGCATAGGCAAAGAAATTTCTTTACCTAATGCAGTTTTAAATACATGAGCAATCATTTCTTCAAGCATGGAGTAAATGTCTTCTTCATCTACGAAGGACATTTCCAAGTCGAGCTGAGTGAACTCAGGTTGACGGTCTGCACGCAAATCTTCATCGCGGAAGCAACGAGCGATTTGGAAGTATTTTTCATAACCAGCAACCATCAAGATTTGTTTGAAAATTTGTGGAGATTGTGGCAATGCATAGAATGTACCAGCATTTACACGAGAAGGTACTAAATAGTCACGAGCGCCTTCTGGTGTAGATTTAGTAAGCATTGGAGTTTCAATTTCCAAGAAATCGCGGCTATCGAAGAAGTCGCGCATTGCTTTCGTTACTTTGTGACGCAAAATCAAGTTGCGTTGCATTTCTGGACGACGCAAGTCAAGGTAACGATATTTCAAACGAATATTTTCATCTACATCGATATCATCTTGAATATAGAAAGGAGGAGTTTTAGCGGAGTTCAATACGCGCAACTCTTCACAGAACATTTCGTATGCACCTGTAGGAAGGTTTGGATTAATAGCAGCCTCATCACGTTTTGTAATCTTACCACGTACACAAAGCACATATTCATTACGAACATCCTCTGCTTTGTGGAACGATTCTACGTTATGATCTGGGGATGCCACTACTTGTACTACGCCAGAACGATCGCGTAAATCCAAAAAAATCAAACCACCATGGTCACGACGGCGTTCAACCCATCCACATAATACGACCTCTTTACCTACCTCTTGTTCAGAGATGGTGCCACAACCGTGCGTACGGTGTAAGCCTTGCATTGTTTCCATTCTAATTGTCATCCTTTCACCAAAGAAGTTATACGTTCAGCCACTGTATTGAGAGATACAGTCTCTTGTTCACTAGTATCCATGAATCGGATTATGGCTTCTCCACGAGCCAATTCATCATCACCCAATATAATAACATATTTCGCATTAATTTTGTTAGCGTATTTTAATTGTGCCTTCATACTCTTGCCCTGTCCGTCCATTTCAACGGTTACATATGCATCATGTAATGCTTGGCAAATTTTGAAAGCCTCTACCTTAGCCGCATCACCAAGAGCAACTACGAATACAGATGGTTCTACAGTTGGCTTAGGCAATAAATTTTGTTTTTCAAGAGCTAATAGTAAACGCTCCATGCCCATAGCAAAACCGATAGCTGGAGTATGAGGTCCATCGAGCTCTTCTACGAGACCATCGTAACGGCCACCACCGGCTACAGCACTTTGAGCACCTAAAGGAGTATATTGTACCTCAAAGGCTGTTTTAGTGTAGTAATCAAGACCACGTACGAGACGA
>CABQQJ010000169.1 GCA_902466275.1 uncultured Veillonella sp.
TGATAGTGAACACAGTGCTATTTTCCAATGCTTAGAAGGTCAAGATCGCGATAATGTTGATTCCTTAATCGTTACAGCTTCCGGTGGCCCCTTACGTACTTGGGACTCTGATAAGATTCAAACTGCCACAGCTGCAGATTGCTTGCGACATCCAACTTGGAATATGGGTAATAAGATTACTATTGACTCTGCCTCTTTATTTAATAAAGGCTTAGAGGTAATAGAAGCTCATTGGTTATTTGGTTTTGATTTTGATCATATTGATGTAGTAGTACATCCTCAAAGTATTGTTCATTCTATGATACGTATGAAGGATGGTGCGATATTAGCGCAAATGGGTAATCCAGATATGCGCGAGCCTATTCAATATGCTTTGACATATCCAAAACGTGAAGTTTTAAGTATGAATCATCTTGATTTTACTCAAACTCTACAATTGGAGTTTTTACCTCCACGATATGACGATTTTCCTGCACTTCGACTTGCGTATGAGGTGGGACGTGCTAGTGGATTTAAACCTGCTGTATTTAATGCAGCCAATGAAACGGCAGTATATGCCTTTTTAGAAGATAAAATCGCCTTTGGTGATATTTATAAAGTCGTTACTTCTGTTCTTGAATCTATGGGACCAGAAGATGATTTTACATTAGATAATTTATTATCCATCGATAGATGGGCCCGTGAAAAGGCAACATCGTTGATGTTATAGGAGAATATATGATTACGGCATTAGCCACAATATTTGTATTTGGTTTAATCGTGTTTATTCATGAATTAGGCCATTTTATTACAGCTAAGATGTCAGGTATGCAAGTTGATGAATTTGCTATAGGTTTTGGTCCAGCTATATTTAAAGTACAAAAAGGGGAAACTTTATATTCTATTCGTATAATTCCTCTTGGAGGATTTAATCGTATTGCTGGTATGACACCTGACGAGCCTCTTAATGAGCGCTCCTTTTATAATAAACCTGCGTGGAAAAAATTTATTGTTATTTCTGCAGGGGCTGTATTTAACTTTATATTAGCCATTGTACTTTTCTTTGGCCTAAATGTGACTGTAGGAAATCTTACATATACAAATGAACCTGTAATTGGTAACATTATTGCGGGTAGTTCTGCAGAACAGGCTCATTTAGAAGCTAACGATAGAATTATTACGATTGATGGTAAAAAAATTAGTACTTGGGATGATATTCGTCCTAGCTTACAAGGCACAGCAAACCATGGTGTAACTGTTGTTGTAGAGCGTGAAGGACAAACTATAGAGACTACGGTAATACCTAAAATGGAACAAGATAGTCCTAAGATTGGCATCTACCCTAGCTTTACTCGTGAAACTTATAGTATTGGTGAATCTTTGAGCCTTGCTGTTAGTCGGACGGGGCAAACTATTGTTGCTATGGTCAGTGGGATTTACGATATGATTCGTGGCACACAAGCAGCCGAATTATCTGGTCCAGTAGGAATTTCCCAAATGGCAGGTACTATTGCACAATCAGGATTTGCACCACTATTAAGTTTTGCTGCATTCCTTAGTATTAACTTAGGGGTTATTAATCTTTTACCATTACCTGTTTTAGATGGTGGTCACTTGATTATTATCTTGGCGGAAGCTATAACAGGCCGTAGATTACCTGCTAAAGCTCTTATGTATATACAAATGGTTGGGGTTGCCTTAATGGTAGCATTATTCTTATATGTAACAACGCAGGATATTTTCCGTTTACTATAAGACAGATGGGAGATTACAATGATTGTACGTAAACCAACAAATGGTATCTATGTAGGTACAGTTAAAATTGGTGATTATGCACCGGTAAGCATTCAATCTATGATTACTACAGATCCGGTTCATACGGAAAAGGCTATAGCTGAAATAAATCGTTTAGCTGAGGCTGGTTGTGAACTAGTACGTGTTGCAGTTCCTACTATGGCTTCTGCTAAAGCTTTAAAAGCAGTTCGTGCTGGTATTGATATTCCTTTAATTGCTGATATTCATTTCGACTATAAATTAGCGTTAGAAGCTATCGAGAATAATGTTGATGGATTGCGTATTAACCCAGGAAATATCGGCGGTGAGGATAAGGTATTAGCTGTTATAGAAAAAGCTAAGCCTAAACAAATCCCAATTCGTATTGGCGTTAATGCAGGTTCTTTACCAAAACATATCCTCGATGCTCATGGAGGTCATCCTACAGCGGATGGTATGGTTGAAACAGCTTTAGAACACGTAAGAATTTTAGAAAAACTCGATTATCGTCAAATGAAATTATCCATTAAAGCAACGGAAGTACCTCTAATGGTGGAAGCATATCGTAAGTTATCTGATAAGATTCCTTATCCGTTACATTTAGGGGTAACAGAAGCTGGTACTATTAAACAAGGCACTATTAAATCTGCTATGGGGATTGGTGCATTATTGCTCGATGGCATTGGTGATACATTACGGGTATCCTTAACTGGAGATCCAATTCACGAAATTGAAGTAGGTAGAAGTATTTTAAGTAGTTTAGGATTAAGAAATTTTGGGGCCACTATGATATCTTGTCCTACATGTGGTCGTTGCCAAGTAAATTTATTTGATATGGCTGGGATTGTAGAAGAACGTCTAGCATCCATAAAAGCGCCTATTAAGGTTGCCGTTATGGGGTGTGTTGTAAATGGTCCAGGGGAAGCGCGTGAGGCCGACTTTGGTATTGCTGGTGGTGATGGTCAAGGTATTATTTTCCGTAAAGGGAAAGTTATTAAGACTGTACCAGAAGCCGAATTAGTAGATACATTGTTTAGAGAAATTGACCAATATTTAGAAAATTTAGATGAGGAGTCTTTATGTTAGCCACTAAATTATATGCACCTACATTGCGTGAGGTTCCATCTGACGCTGATGTAGTAAGCCAACAGCTTATGCTTCGCGCTGGTTTTATGCGTAAAACTGCAAATGGTTTATATAGTTTTTTACCATTGGGTTGGAAAAGTATTAAAAAGATTGAAGCTATTGTACGTGAAGAAATGGATCGTGCTAGTGCTCAAGAAATTATGATGCCTATTTTACAACCTGCAGAGATTTGGAAAGAGTCTGGCCGTTGGAATGCATATGGCGCAGAAATGATGCGTATTAATGATCGTCATGATAATGAATTCTGCTTGGGGCCAACTCATGAAGAGATGATTACAACTCTTGTAAAAAATGAGATTAACTCATATCGTCAATTACCAGTCAACTTATATCAAATTCAAAGTAAATTCCGTGATGAGCGTCGTCCACGTTATGGCTTGATGCGTAGCCGTGAATTCATTATGAAAGATGCTTATTCTTTTGATGTAGATGAAGCTGGTTTAGACGAATCTTATAAATCCATGTATGATGCATATACACGTATTTTTACACGTTGTGGTCTTACATTCCGCCCAGTAGAGGCTGATAGTGGTGCAATAGGTGGTAGTGGTACGCATGAGTTCATGGCCATTGCTGAAGCAGGTGAAGCAGATATCGTATATTGTACTAAATGCGATTACGCTGCCAATAT
>CABQQJ010000170.1 GCA_902466275.1 uncultured Veillonella sp.
AGTTGTGAATAGCTGGGGGGGTGGATGAATGAATGGGTAGATGGATGGATGGATGAGTAGATGGGTGGATGGATAACCGGCATCAAGTGAGATACGTCCCCCATATCTGTACTAGCTGTTATATGTGGGCCTTGGTATATATTGGCTTCACCAAAGATAGGATTTGAATTTTCTCGTAATAGAGCATTCATACGTTCATCATTACGCATCGGTAAATAACCAGGTAGGTCATGGATAACACATGTGGCCCCTACTGCATCACCACCGGCTTTTAAGGCCCGATTTACACGATGATTACCATCTACAATAGCTTCAATATTAGAGGCACGCACGTAACTTTCAACTTGAACATAATCAGGCACACAATTTACCAATGTACCACCTTGATTAATGATTGGGTGGAATCTGAAATAATCGCTTTCTTTGAAAGTTTCACGAATGGAGTTAACCCCCATAACACCCATCAAAGCAGCATTAAGAGCATTGATACCTTCATGAGGAGCTTGAGCCGCATGAGCCACCTTGCCGTGATACTCAATCAGTTTAGATACAAAACCATTAGAGGTACTACCAAGCCCCATTTCACCAGCTGGTGTTTTGGCTGTCTCCACATGCATTTGCATAGCCATATCAATATCGTCGAAAGCTCCTTCATAGATGAGCTGTTGCTTACCACCCATATACTTAAGCTTACCTTGCTCACGCAATTTATTGCGGTAATCAATTTCAATCATTTCCTCTGCCGGAACAGCAAATAATACAACATCGCCAGCTAATTCGTCCACCACAGCTTGTAAACCCATAGCGACAGCAAACATATTCGCAATTTGTACATTATGACCACAGCAATGGGCGGCCCCTGTTAAATCATCGGCACGAGGATGGCGAGGACAGAGAATGGCATCTAATTCCCCCACCATTGCAACCGTATATTTACTATCTCGACCTTTCATTCTACCTTTTACACCTGTCAATGCATGGCCAGTAGTATAAGAAATGCCAAGTTCATCAAACATAGCTTGAACCTTTTTAGAGGTTTTTACCTCTTTAAAACCCAATTCTGGTTCAGCCATAATAGATTCTGCTAGTTCTCGTAAACGCGGTTGTGCATCAACAATAGCTTTACAAACACGTTGCTTTACTTCTTCCTTTGTCATACGGCTCATAATATCTCCTTTATAAAATCGACCGTATAAAATACGGTCGATCATGTCATCATGATGTATAGATATCTTCTAAAATATAATTCTATAATTATATCTTAACATAATTTAGACATCTAACATTATGATTTAGTATTAAATTAAACCTTCTAAATGAAGTACTACTTGTGCTAATGCTGTTGCACAGATGAAAGTACCTGCTGTTACTGCTAAGGCAACAGGGATAATACGCCAAGATAAGCGACGGAATGCACCAAGGTCTTTACCTAAGGATAAACCTGCATAGGCAAGTACAGGTGTTGTAGTAGCTAAGAATGTAACTTGGCTAGTTTTTGCGATAATCCATTCTTGACCAGGCATACCTGGTAAGGATGCAATAACACCAACTAAAGACACCCAGAATACCATAGGCAATTTATTAGCATATGGCAAGTTAGAGATCAAAGCACCGATTGTAGCAAGAGCTGCCAAGATAGCTACGCCAACTAAACTATCGCTAAATAGAAGTTTACCATCCATTACATTACCGACTGCAGTGATGATAGCAGCAATACAGATAACGATGACAAATTGTGTTAATTTTTCGCTTTTACTCATGACGTGCTGCCTCCTCTGCTAAATCTTGTTCCCGGGTACGACCTGTAAAGAAGTTGTATGTTTTCTCCATAACTGGTAAAGAAACAAATAAACCAAAGTATACGCCTAGAACAGTAGTCAACAAGTTTGCAGCCCCTGCAAGAGCCATAATTTGTTGTTCGTAATCAGGATATACTGCAATGATTGGAGCTGTAGCTGCCGCCATCATACTAGCACTACCTACGCCAGCGCCCATAGCCAATGCCAATGGATGGAACCAACCAGATTGTGCCAACATACCTGCTAATACGGAGGACCACATAGCACCGATAAGAACACCACAGATGTACATGCCCATAACGCCACGGCCTTCTGGAGAGCTAAAACCGAATTTATCGATGATAATCGCTACATTTGGCTCACGGTCTACAGAGTAACAAGCACCTACTGCTTCGCGACGCATGCCTACTAGCAAAGCTACTGGTAAACCAAATACAATAGTACCGAAGAAGTGCCCAAGCTCTTGTAATAACAATGCCCAGCCAGCACTTGTAAGAATACCAAGATTTGGACCGATACCAAGTCCTACTTTTACCATCAAGATCATAACGGCAATACCGATATAATCAGCGGATTTTTCCATTTGTTTAATTGTTAGAATCTTAAACTTAGGAATAGAAATTAATAAACCTAGAATCAATGTGTACAATAATGGCAATAATACAACAGGACCTAGTTTTTTTATGCCTATAAATTCAGCGACTACAGTTAGTACGAGCGCTAGAAAATGTATTTTGAGATTTCCCAAAAGCTGCATAATGACCTCCTGTAAAAATACATAATATAACATTGTTATATTATAAATAATTGTTATTAAAAGTGTCAATTACAGATGTACATTTGTCTATTTGAATTATTTTTTTCCAATAATATAGAGTCCCTGTTCAGCATCAACTACCTCAATAATAATATTTTCTATCATTGATGGTTTTACTTTATGAAACCTTTGTTCTTCTTCATCATAGTAAATGGCCCATTTAGACATACATGCCGGAATAGTGTCACTATCATAATCTTTCCCTCTCCAAATAGCATCATCTCTAAAATAACTTAGTCCATCTTTAACTAATTCTGTATCTAAACAAAATTCACCAGCTAAACTAACATGATTATCTAATAAAAGGTCTCTAACAATGATGGCTTCATATTCCCAACTTAGAAAACATAAGTATTCAAAGTATCTAAGTGCTATCTTGGAATCCCAACGATTGTTTAAAACCATGATTTGAAATAACTTATTTACTAACGCATAATCAGAAAATATATAATAGTCATTAGTTAAAAGAAAATTATAAATCTGTTGGATTTCTTGTAAATCTAAAGTTTTTTCTTCATTTATTTTTTCTATAGGCAACGAAGAGAATATTGTATCCATATAGTACCTCATAATATATTTCAACAAAAGGCAGTTTGATTTCTCAAACTGCCTTTTACTATCATTAAATTATGGAATTTAAAAACTTAACGCTTTGTAATGGTTTACCGATTTCTTGCTCACAATATGCAAATAGTAGTTTTTCTAGTTCCTTCCATATTGTTTTAGGAAGTTCTATAGGCGTATCCTCGCCCCACTGGTAACTAAGAATATGTGGTAGTCCAGCTTTTACAGAAGGAGAAATACTAAGATTCGTCGTTTCTCGTACCTGCAACCAGAATGGATCAATGCCATCTTGATGAGTAAAGGCATTAGCACTTGGCACAATACCGGCAAGAGATAA
>CABQQJ010000171.1 GCA_902466275.1 uncultured Veillonella sp.
CGAGCAATACCAGGGTTATTGGAGATTTCTTGCGGACGAAGAATAATTTTTTTACGATATTCATCAATATTCGCATAGAAACGTTTCAATCCATCTGGAGAAGGACTCAATGCAGTACCGGAACATACAGTTACTTTACCAGCATCGATCAAGTCAAACATACCGTCTTGAATTACTTCTGTATAAATAGATAAATCTGTGAAAGGCCCTTGAGCCAAGCCACTGATTACCGCATTTGCTACAGAGCCTACGCCGGATTGCAATGGAAGCAAGTTTTTAGGCAAACGACCTTCTGCAATTTCTTGTTCAAAGAATTTGATAAGATGTTGACTCATTGCCTTTGCATCATCATCAATAGCAGCTAAAGGTCTTGTTGTATCAGGTACATCACTTGGAACCACAGCAATGATTTTGCTAGGATCACAAGGTATTGCTTCTGTACCGATACGATCGCCGGCCTGTTCCAACGGAATTGGTTTACGATGTGGTGGATCCAACGGTTCATAGATATCATGCATACCAACTAAAGATAATGGTTGAGATACATTTACCTCTACGATAACCTTTTTAGCTTGACTAACGAATGTTGGAGAATTACCAACAGAAGTAGTCGGTACTAAAGAACCATCTTCGTTGATTTGACATACTTCAATAATTGCTACATCTAAATCTCCGAAAAATCCATAACGAATATTTTGTGCCATTGTGCTTAAATGCATATCGATGTATTTAACATCTCCACCATTTAAAGCCTTTCTCATATCTTTATTGGTTTGATATGGAAAGCGGCGATTAATACCATGTGCACGTGTTAATGCACCGTCGGCTTCATCACCTACGGAAGCACCTGTCCACAAATCAATTTTGAATGGTTCTTTTTCCATTCTTTCTGCCAATGCCAATGGCACAACTTTTGCATAACCTGATGGTGTAAAGCCGGAAATACCAACTTTATCATTAGGGTTAATCAACTGAGCTGCATCATAAGCAGTGACAATTTTACCTTGCAGGTCCACATTTTTTACGCGGTCTTTGATGTCTATCACCATAACCATCTCCTTTAAGAGTAACATTGTTAAACGACAATTGAATCTCTTTGGTCTAATACGTTCCTTAAACCGACTTCATCGTAGTCCACATCCAATGTATTGTCAACTTATATGACTAAAATGTATTTTTTATTACACTTCACTAGTGCATTATGACTAAAACGCATAGATTTTCATATTTTCACATAAGTTTTATTCACATCGTTATAACTCACAGGAATTATCGATTTAGTAGTATATATTGATGTTTTTTGTTTAAATCGAACTATGTCTATACAATATATAGAACCTTTTCAATATAAAAACAACATCTTACATACAAGAAATGAACCGTACACCTCCCTATAAACATACAATAATATACAAAAAAACCGGTTTTCAAATGCAAGCAATAATGTTCAATTATTCTAACATTAGAAAACCGGTTAATAATACAAAATCTTACCCTACCGAGGTATGTATTAATTATACCATATTATGAAATTATATAGCTACCATAAAACATGCTAATTATACAAAATATACCTAGTTTATATTGTCACTCGTTGAAAGTTGTACTTTCACAAAGGCCCCAACCCAACCAAGGAGCTGCCAAAAAACAATAGTAACTTGATGGCTATAGAGCTCAAAATCAGACAATCCACTAAAAAGAACACCGATAGCTAAAGCACCTATTCCTATCTGTGCAGCTTGTCGGAACATATCCCCTTTCAATCGAACAGATGTGATAACATGACCGACGATAACTGCTAGGAATGATAGCAAGCCAGGAATACCTGTTTCAGCCAATATATTTAAATATAAATTATGGGCATGATACATCAATACATTAGGGCCTTGAATGTAATAGTTATAATCTGGATAAACTAAGTAGAATGTATTCCACCCAATACCAAAGATAGGATTTTCTCGTACGATATACATTGTGCTATCCCATAAAGCCCAGCGAAGATCTGACGACGTATCATGTCCTTGGAATATAGACCAAAGTCGTGAGGCAACCTCACCTTCATAGAAATATAGAATTAGTGGTACCACTAACAAGGATAAGAATAATCTTCGTTCTACGAAAATAGCCCAATACAGAATCATGGCCGCAAAACTAATCCAAATACCACGAGAATAGGTTAATAGCATCGTTAAAAATAATACAATACCAACAATCAGCATTGTAACAATTTCACGAGTACGATTCTCCTTCATATAAACAAGAATATAGCTAATACATACACTTAGTACCATCAATAGATAAGCCCCTAACAAGTTAGGATTTTGCAATGTAGACGCCATTCGACGCATCAATTTAGGGAATTGTGCTGCATCAACCCATTCTTTTATATGTATATTAGGAACAAATATATACTGATAGGCCCCTATAATGCATACAAGAACTGCTGTACCTAAAAAGGCACGAAGAAAATAGTTCCACTGTTTAGGTGTTCGAATATAGGTACGAACTAAATAGTACATGCCCCCACCCGCTACAATTTGGTAGAACCAGCTCTGAATAGACCAATCCCAGTTTGGAGACATTAACGACGATATACCTGTCCAGATAACAAAGATCATAACAGTCCAAGATAAATAACCTGTCGGCAAACTCAATGATTTACTAGAAATCAAATCATATAATGCTAGACCTATAGCCAACCAGAGAAGTACATCGCCTACCATTGGTTGAAGTGGCATCGCAATGACGACACCATAGATTAATCGTTCAATATAAAAAGTAATTCGTTTCTGATTAGGAATGAGTGAGAGTTCCATATTCTCACCTCAATGGCTCATCTCATGGAAAAACCACTGACGAGCATCTCCTAGAATATATAATGAACCACATACGGCGATAATATCATCAGTCTTAGTATGCTTATAGGCCAATGCTAAAGCGTCCTCAACAGAGTCAGCAGTTTGAGCCGTCGCCTTTGGTACAGTGCGTCGAACGACTTCAACCAAGGTTTCAGGTACTTCCGTTCTATCTGTCGGTGCCGGTACAACTAGGACTGTATCTCCTGCCTTAACGACTTCACGGATAATCGCCTCTTGGTTCTTATCTTTAAGAATGGCCATAACAATCGTTTTTGGAGTATCTCTAAACAATTCAGCATAAGCCATACCGAAAGATTCAGCCCCTGCCGCATTATGAGCACCATCAAAGATAAAGGTACGATCTAGACCGCGTTTAACTTCGAAACGACCAGCCCACGTAGTGCGAGCAAAACCTTCGCGCATCGTTTCTTCACTGATACTCTTATCGTCTTTCATCAATAGGCGCACAGCCATTAAAGCACAAGCAAGATTTACAGATTGGTGAATACCTGCCATCGTCGTAAAGAGCATAGCAGGCGCTGCATCATTGGTACTGACCGTAATCATTTGACCGCCCGTTACAGCACTGCGACTATCAATGCCAAAATCTTTATTGAAAGCATACAGTTTAGCATTCTTTTCTTT
>CABQQJ010000172.1 GCA_902466275.1 uncultured Veillonella sp.
CAACCACAAACTACAACAGTTACAACCGGTGGTGGCGGAGGCATCAATACGGCGGCCATTGAGGCACAAATCGCACAAGTATCGGCTCAGATGGCGGCATCTACAATCGTGGCTCCTATAGCAGGTACTGTAACATCTATCTATAACGAAGACCGTCAAATGGCGATTGCAGACCGTCCATTTATGATGATTCAGCAATCTACGCCGATGGTTGCATCCCTCAGCATTCCTCGTGATGCGGCTATGAAATTAGGTACACCTGAAGCGAAGAATGGCATGAAGGTACTTCTCAAGGTAGGTGACCAAGAATTACCAGGTGAATTGACTTATGTAGATATTACTCAACCTGAAAATGTGCCAAGTGTTCTTGTGAAAGCCACTTTCAATAATGAGAAAGGCCTAATCAAGGCTGGTGAATTCTATACACTCGTTATTGAATCTAATGTGAAAGCCAAGATGCTGACCGTTCCAACTAAGGCGGTTCGGGAAAATCAAGATGGGAAATATGTATATGTATTGACTGAGAATAATACAGTTGATGTACGTGTTGTTGAGGTAGGCATCACTGAAGGCGATGATGTAGCTATTATTTCTGGCTTAAACGAAGGTGATAAGGTTATTACGACGGATGGCACCTTTGTGTTAGGTGAATTTGTAAAATTGTAATTATGAGACCTAAGATTTTAATACTAGATTGTTAGGATTATGTTTAAATGTGATGGAATCAAAACTTTCACAGATTGTGAAAGTAACCTCAAAAGAGGAATCTGATAGGAGGGATTATTATTTTAGAATTTAAACGTTTTGAATTGAGAGATAAACCATTAATCGACAAATATTTTGAACAACATCATTATGAAGCATCCGATAATTGCTTTACTACATTGTTTATGTGGCAAGACCCGTACGGTATTCGCTGGGCTGAAGAGAATGGCGTATTGTACATCCAAGGTGGTGGCAAGCGTGAGCCATTCCTATTGCCTCCATTTGCTGGTAAAGATGCAAAGTTCCTTGATGGTTTATTGCGCGCTAAAGAATGGTTCGTAGAAAATAAATTGCCGTTCCGTTTTAAAGGCGTTAGCAAAGATGTAAAAGAACGCATGGAAGACCTATGTCCTGGTCGCTATGCATTTACACCTGACCGCGACAACTACGAATACATTTACAAGTCCGAAGATCTTATCAACTTGTCTGGTAAGAAATTCCGTCAAAAGAAAAACCATTTGAACCAATTCCGCATGCAATATTCTAACTATGAATATGTGCCAATTACAGAAGATATCATTCCATTGTGCCGCGAAACAGCAGCATCTTGGGTAGAAACTCATCATGAAGAAGGTATCGAAGATGAATTGGTAGCCATCAATTTGTTGTTTGATAACTGGGATGTGTTGGGTCTTAAAGGCGGTGCCATTAAATTATTCGGCCGTGTTGAGGCTTTTAGTATCGGTGAACTTCTCAATGACAGAATTGCTTTGATTCACATTGAAAAAGCAAATCCAGATATTCGTGGTTTGTATCAAGCTATCAATAATGAATTCATTCGTCATGAATTTAGCGAAGTAGAATTCATCAACCGTGAAGAAGATATGGGCTTGCCTGGTCTTCGTCAAGCAAAAGAATCTTATAACCCAGATCATTTTGCTGAAAAATATGACGCAGTATATGCTAACGAAGCTGATAATGCGACAGGCGGTAAATAAAAATTTGAGCTATGAAGCCGATGTGCTCCATAGCTCATTTTGTTATAATAGAATTGTTAGCCTATCTATTTGAATGTAACTATTGTATCATCATGGCGATATGATGTGCTTAAATTAGATCAGATTAGATATTATACGCTGTGACGCGACAGATAGATAACGGCTCTTATGATATAACGAGGACATAATTATGGAATTTAGAATTGCGACGGCTCAAGATACGCCTCATGTGGAAAATCTATGGGCGTACTGCTTTGAACCAAAGGAAGATCCATTCTTCCAATATTATTTTACAAATTGCTATGAACCAGAGAATACAATGGTCGGGTTAGAACAGGACCAATTGTTGAGTACCGTTCATTTGCGTCAATACAATCTTAATGTACGTGGTGCCGTATTGCCTACGAGCTATATGGTAGGCGTTGCAACGCATCCAGCAGCCCGCCGTGGTGGTGTAGGCGGTGCACTGTTAACTGCTGCACTAGAGGAGCTTCGTAAACGCGGTCAAGCTATGACGATTTTGATGCCATCCAAGGCGGCGTTCTATCAACAATATGGTTGGGAACTTTATGCTCATCAATGGGTGAACACCATATCGCTAGAAGACTTGCGCCCTATGACAGATAAAACGTTGAGCTTTGGCTTGCTAAATAGCGTAGATCAATGGACATTGCTAGATCCGGTATATAAAGCGTATACAGCGCGTTTATCTGGTTATGCAGAGCGCGGTGAAAAGGAATGGAAACGCTTGCTTGGTAGCTTCTTTGCAGAAGGCGTAAATGTTGCTGTAGTGCGCAACGATGACCATGTCATTGAAGGCTATGCAGTGTATCGTTTAGGTCAGCCTGAAATTCCTGTTACTGAGCTGGCTTACACGACACGCCGTGCACAACGTGCATTATTGAATTATTTCTATAATCACCGTTCTCAAGGTACGTCTATCCGTTGGAATGAAGGTCTTCACGATACATATTATCGCTTCTATCCTGATGGTAGAACTGGCCACGCTACCATGCCATATATGATGAGTCGTATTGTAGATGTAAAAGCTGCTTTTGAAGCAATTCCTGTCAATCAAGAGGCATTGATGATGCCTATAACAATGACCTTTGCTGTAAAAGATGGGCTTTGCAGTTGGAACGAAGGTCGCTATGAAGTACAATATGGCAGTGCATTAACTCCATCCGTTAAAAAGATTTCTGATACGATAGAGGATGAAACAGATATTACCATTGAGGTCGGTGCGTTGAGCCAGTTATTAATGGGCACACTTACGGCTCGAGACCTTGCGTTTGAAGGGAAACTTTCAGTAAGCGAAGAATGGTTAGACTATTTCGATATTCTCTATCCTGAACAAAAAACGTATATTAACGAGTGGTGGTAATATGAGCTGGAAAACGTATACGGTGAAAGAACCGACAGAATTGACGGTCTCTAAATATGTAAAGGAACGATTTTCCTTGTCTTCTCGGGATATCCAAATGATGTTTCGCAAGAAACGGGTAAAAGTTAATAGCCGTGTGGCTCATTCGCAGCGAGTACTTAAAAAGGGTGATGTATTAACTTTGGAGTTACCACAAGATAAGGATTATGGGGTTGATGTAGAAAAGGGGCCGATTACCGTTCTCTACGAAGATGCTCATACCTTAGTTGTAAATAAAGCTCCTTTTATGCTCGTTCATCCAGCAGGGCAAACAAAGTCTTGCACTTTAAGCAATTATATAGCTGGTTATTATGCGAAAAAGGGTGTAGTTCATAAGGTTCG
>CABQQJ010000173.1 GCA_902466275.1 uncultured Veillonella sp.
TAAAGAGTTTCCTAAGGCTACTACAGCATACTTTACGGCTGTACAACAAAAGGTTAAGAAAATAGTTGAATCAGGCCAATTGGGGATTTTCTCCGCTCAATGGTGGGATCATCCTGATTATAACTTGTTACCTCCAGAAGTTCATTTGATGGCCGTATCTCATTATTTGAACATTCTTGATCGTCAACGTGATATTGTAATTCCTCACGTTGTATTTGGTGGCAAAAACCCACATCCTCATTATATTGTAGGTGGCATGCCATGTTCTATCTCTATGAATGATATGAATGCCCCTATTAATACGCAACGCCTTGCTGCTGTAGAGCAATCTATTGCATTGACTAAAGACTTAGTTGATAATTTCTACGTGCCAGATCTATTAGCTATCGGTAAAATATATGTAGAAAAAGGTATGATCGATGGTGGTGGCCTTGCGAAGAAACGCGTTATGTCCTATGGCGATTATCCTGATGATACGTACACCGGTATTTCTAATGGTGATTATCATAAGAAATGTATTGTTCGTTCCAATGGTGTTGTTGAGAACTTTGCATTAGGTGTAGATAAAGCAACATTCATCCCATTAGAAGGTAAAGATTTCATGGATCCTCAATACCTTAGTGAAGAGGTTGATCATTCCTGGTTTACATATCCAGATGGAACAAAAACACTTCATCCTATTGAAGGTGTTACTGATCCTAAATTTACAGGTCCTAAATCTGGTACAAAAGAAAAATGGGAATTCCTTGATGAAGATAAAAAATATTCTTGGATTAAATCCCCAACTTTCAAAGGCAAAACTGCAGAAGTTGGCCCATTAGCAAAATATATCGTTGTATATACAAAAGTAAAACAAGGTATCATTAAAGATCCAACTTGGGCAGAATCCATGATTGTTCGTCAAATCGATACAGTATCTCAAGTACTTGGCGTTCCTGCTCACGTATGGATGACTACAATGGTTGGTCGTACAGCATGTCGTGGCCTTGATGCACAAGTAGCGGCAAATATTAGCCAATACTTCTTTAACAAACTTGTATCTAATATTAAAAATGGTGATACTGCAGTAGCGGATATGACTAAGTTTGAACCAAATACATGGGATAAAGATGCTAAAGGTGTTGGCCTTGTAGATGCTCCTCGTGGTGGTTTGGGTCACTGGATTCATATTAAAGATGGTCGCTCTGCAAACTATCAATGTATCGTACCATCTACATGGAATGCGTGCCCTAAAACTGCAGCTAATGAACATGGTGCCTATGAAGATTCTATGATTGATACACATGTAAAAATTGCGGATAAACCACTTGAAATTTTGAAGGTAATTCACTCCTTCGACCCATGTCTCGCATGTGCAACCCATTTATACAATAAAAAAGGCGAAAAAATTGTTTCCGTCAATACAGATGCATTGTGTAAATAAAGGGTGGTGGGCTTATGTTAATACATACTGACAAAAAGGCGTATGTCGTATTTAGTTTATGGCTGCGCATATTCCACTGGACTATGGTGCTTAGTGTAACGGCTTTATTCTGGACTGGCCTATATATTGGTGATCCAGGATTTGCAGCTATTACAGGTAATCCAGAGCCAACCTTTGCTATTGATGGTTGGTTCTCTATGGAAACTATGCGTCGTATCCATTTCATTGCGGGTGTTATCTTAACATTCTCCTTTATCTTCCGTTTTGCAGGCGCTCTTTGGAACAGAGGGGATAGATTATTACCTAAATTCCGTCAAAAACGGTATTGGTACGGTCTTAAAGAAACAACATTGCACTATTTAATGATTCCTCAAAAACATGAACATCATTGGCTTCGTAACTCCTTAGCAAGAACTGCGTACATGATGGTGTACATTATGTTCTTCTTTGAAATCTTAACAGGTTTTGCCATGTTTTCAATGGTTAATCCTAATGGTATTTTAGGAACTTTATTTGCTCCAGTTATTACATTATTTGGTGGTGAATACAAGGTTCATATTATCCATCACTATATTGCTTGGGGTTTCTTGTTCTTTACTATCGTTCATGTGTATATGGCATTCCGAGAAGATGTTATGGAGGAATCGGGCGAAGTATCGGCTATGGTTTCCGGTATGAAATATTACGCTCATGATCCAATTGATATTGAAGACCTCAATGGTAAACGTCGTCGTGGGGAACGTATTGATAAACCATCTGGTACTACATATCGTCCAAGTGATCCTAATGATCCTAGAGAAAGAGAATTACAAGAAAATGATTAATACAAGTACTGATATTATTAGTGGCTTGGAACAATACGCGGACTCAGAGGGTCCGCGTATTGATTTAAATAGCCTTTATGATGATGGTATTAATGAAATCGTCCTACTCGGTGTAGGTAATATATTACTTACTGACGAGGGATTAGGGGTTCATGTAGTAAAAGAGTTAAAAGAGTCTTTCACATTTACACCATCTATTTCTATTATTGATGGTGGAACGATGGGAATGGAACTGCTTACGTATATGCGTGGTATGAAGAAAATCCTGCTCGTAGATGCTATCAATGGTGGGGAAGTACCTGGAACAATATATGAGTTTCCACATAAGGAATTAGAACAATATTTCACAGAACATATTTCTGTACACGAAGTAGGTATGCAAGATATTTTGCGCATCCGCGCCATTCAAGAGGATCCATTAGAGGATGCAGTAGTTATTGGTGTAGAACCAGAATCATTAGAGATTGGTTTTGAACCTAGTGCACCTGTACAACGAGCTTTACCAGAGGTGAAAGAGCGTGTACTCAATGTGTTACGAGAATGGGGCGTAACTGCAGAACCTAACACTTAAACTAATCGGTTTATAAGATGTAAAATTATCTCTAATAGGAGTATTTATGATTGAGAATTATGGTAATGTTCGCGCCGTTTTAAATGAGTTGCGTTTAGCACTTAAAAATTTGCGTGAAACAGGTGAGACTTATTCTATTTATATAGAGAAAACAGGTCTTGCAGAAGAAGAGCAAGTGGAGGTATTAGAAACACTTGGTCGTGGTCATATTACGATTAACTTCAATGAAACAGATCAGCCTGTAGAGTGGTATGAATCTCAATTCTCTGGAATTTGGATTGGCACCTTTAAAAATGGCCGAGATGATTCGATTTTGCACACTGTAGAGGTTGCTAAGTATCCAGTCATAGCTGGTGCATATGAAGAGGATATGGAACTAGCAGAGGCGGATTTACAATCTTGGATTGATGCTGCTGGCCTATAATATAAGAGACCCTTATAAGGGTCTCTTTCTTCTCTGTAGGAGAATATTTTGGTGATTTAGTTAGTTGGAATCATTAAATTAGCTTTGTTTTTTATAATGTTAGTATTTTATTCATATTTTGAGTATATATAATTAGTTTATAGATAGAAGAATTTGTAAATTTGCTACGAAATTCATGAAAATTAAATGAAATCAGTTGAATTCCTTGTATTTGATGTA
>CABQQJ010000174.1 GCA_902466275.1 uncultured Veillonella sp.
GTAGACGCTACAAATGGTATCGTATATGATGGCGTATTAGAAGATATCGTTAAAAAGCCAGAAGCACAAGCTACTGCAAATGTTGTTGCTGAATCTGTTCCTGTAACAGGCACTAAAATTTACATGAACTTAGGCGATCCTGATTTGGCTGAAAAACATGGTGTGTTGCCATGCGATGGCATTGGTCTTATGCGTGAAGAGTTCATTTGGACTACATTCATCCATGAACATCCATTGCACCTTATCGAAACAGGTCGCAGTGATTTTGCTGTAAATACATTGGCAGAAGGTATGCGTAAAGTATGCCAAGCATTAGCTCCTCGCCAAGTAGTAGTTCGTTTGAGCGACTTCAAATCTAGTGAATACCGTGACCTTAAAGGTGGCGATAAATATGAACCACATGAATCCAGTGCATTACTTGGTTGGCGTGGCGCATCTCGCTACTATGATCCTAAGTACACACCTGCTTTCAAATTAGAATTAGAAGCAATCAAAAAAGTGCGTAACGAATTTGGTTTCAAAAATCTACAAGTTATGATTCCATTCTGCCGTACTGTAGAGGAAGCTGAATTAGTAACTAATTTAATGGCTCAAGAAGGTCTTGCACGCAGCAAAGACTTTAAAGTATGGCTCATGGCTGAGATCCCATCCAATATTATCTTAGCTGATCAATTTAATAAATATGTAGATGGTTATTCTATCGGTTCTAACGATTTGACTATGCTTGTACTCGGTTGTGATCGCGATAACGAAACAGTTCAACATATCTATGATGAACGTAATTTAGCAGTTCGCAGAGCAATTCGTCACCTCATTGAGGTGGCCCATAAAGATGGTAAAACTGTATCCATCTGTGGCCAAGCGCCAAGCGTATACCCTGAACTTTGCGAATTCCTTGTGAAGAGCGGTATCGACTCCATTTCTGTTAACCCAGATGCAGTAGTTAATACTAAGAAAATGGTGGCTCAAATCGAACAACGAATTATGCTCGATGCTATGACTGGTCGTGGTCGTCAAGAATCTGACGAACTAATTTGGTAATAATATAGTTATAGTGAAAGAGGAGACCTGTGGGTCTCCTCTTTTTCTGAATGGTAACTTAGGATATAATACAAACAGAGATGAAAGGGGGTTACCGTGTGAAACTGTCGAAACGACAAGAACAAATTGCTCAAATCGTTCGCGAAGAAGGTCCTGTAACAGGTAGTGCCATTGCTGAACATTTAGAGGTCACAAGATCTGCGTTGCGCTCAGATTTATCTGTATTGACCATGTTAGGTGTGTTAGATGCACGTCCAAACGTAGGCTATTACTATGTAGGACTTTCAAAGGAAACACAAACGGCTGAGCGATTAAAGTCATTTCTGGTAAGTGATGTATTATCTCAAGCAGTTGTGGTCAATGGGGATACGAGTTTGTATGATACAATTGTCACATTATTTACAGAGGATGTAGGTACCATATTAGTGTGTGATGGCTCATACCTAGTAGGTGTGGTATCTCGAAAAGATTTACTACGCGCCTCTATGGGACAAACAGATTCGCATACCATGCCTATATCTATGATTATGACCCCTGTAAGCAAGGTTATAGCGGTGGAGCCTACCGATACTTTGGTAGAGGCTGCACAGAAAATGATAGATTATGAAGTAGATTGTTTACCTGTCGTCGTTCGTGAGGATGTGGGTAACAAGAAACGTTTAAAGGTTGTGGGCCGTGTATCAAAAACGACGGTAGCAAAAGTATTTTTAGAATGTAGCATACACTGAGGTTGATAGAATGGCAGAAAAAATTATTTATGCAATATCGGATTCTCTGGGGGAAACTGCTGAGGCTGTAGCGAGAGCTACGGCGAGTCAATATGATAAGGAGCAAATTGAAATCGTTCGCGTTCCCTATATTGATAGTGAAAGCCAAATTGATGAGGTCATAGACGACGCAAAACGTGGAAATCATGTTATTTGCCATACCATTGTGTCTGCGTCTTTACGTAAGTATTTGCATGAGAAGGTGGCTGAATATAATATTCCGGCTGTGGATATCATGGGCCCTGTTCTCGATGCAGTTGGTACTATCGCGACTACTAAACCTCGTATGACAGCAGGTATGGTTCATAAGCTCGACCAAGAGTATTTTAAAAAGGTTGAAGCTATTGAGTTTGCCGTGAAATATGACGATGGTAAAAATCCATCTGGTTTTGAAAAGGCTGATATAGTTATTATTGGTGTATCTAGAACTAGTAAGACACCATTGTCCATGTTCTTGGCGTACAAAAAGATTAAAGCCGCAAATTTGCCACTAGTTCCAGAGGTACCGTTGCCAGAGGAATTGTTCAAGATTCCGGCAAAAAAAATCGTGGGCCTTATTATAGATCCATACAAATTAAATAATATTCGTAGTGAACGTTTACGCGCTATCGGTCTTGAAGACGAAGCAAATTATGCATCTATTGAGCGTATTCAATCTGAATTGGATTATGCAAAGGCTATTATGCGTCGTTTGCACTGCCAAGTGTTAGATGTTTCTAATAAATCCATTGAAGAAACAGCTTCTCTTGTCATGCAATTGATTGATAAAAATCGCGCGTCGGAGGGTAAATGAATATACGTGAACAAATAGAGGAGAGGGAGGCTTTGCTTCTGTCTCCCTATGCAGCTAAAAGCCGCGATGCAATCCGTGATATAGAAGAAAAGCCTGATCCACTTAGAACCGCGTTTCAACGCGATCGGGATCGCATCATTCATAGTAAATGTTTTAGACGGTTAAAGCATAAGACACAGGTATATATTGCGCCAGGTGACCATTATCGGACACGCATGACTCATACCCTTGAGGTAGGTCAAATCGGTCGTACTGTGGCTCGTGCATTACGTTTAAATGAAGACCTTGTGGAAGCTATTGCCATGGGTCATGATGTGGGACATACACCATTTGGTCATGTAGGTGAATATGCATTGCGAGATATGGTGGGGCACTTTAATCATAATGAGCAAAGTTTACGCATGGTTGAGGTATTAGAAAGACATGGTGATCATCAAGGACTCAATTTAACCACCGCTGTTCGAGATGGCATCGTAGGTCACACAGGAGCTATAATTCCTGTGACTTTAGAGGGTCAAATTATTCGTATTGTAGACCGTATTGCGTATTTGTGCCATGATTTTGATGATGCACAGCGAGCAGGTATGTTGACGGCAGAGGTGTTACCTTTTGAAGTGCGCGAACATTTTGGTATGACTCCATCCAGTATGATTACTGCAATGGTAGAGGATATGGTACGCGAATCCTTGGATAAGCCAGCTATATCTATGTCTGCTGATGTGGAAATGACGATGAATCTATTCCGTCAATTTATGTTTAAACATGTATATTTGGCACCAGCTTTAATTCCGGATCGCAAAAAGGCATCCCATGTGGTAAAAAATCTATTTACTCACTTCATGGAACACCCTGATG
>CABQQJ010000175.1 GCA_902466275.1 uncultured Veillonella sp.
CTAACCTCCATAGGATAAATATTCTTTTATTTTACCATATTTTGCATAATACCGCATATCTTTTGAGGTCTTGTGATATTAGTCGAAATCAGCTAAGTCTACACCAGCTTTTTTAAGCTCTTCTAAGGCAGACTCTACATCCATTTCTGGTTTCTTATAGTTAACCTCTTCATTAACACAAGTTTTTAATGGTTTCTTATGAACCCCAGCAATAATATTATCGGCTGTCAAAATAGACATATCATAACGAGTTCTATCTGTGTAAGAACCAATATGTGGTACGATGAGGCAGTTTTCTACCTCTAACAATGGATGATCAGCAGGTAGTGGTTCTGGATCCGTAACATCTAGCGCTGCATAATCAATTTCACCTGTTTTAAGTGCATTAATAAGCGCATCTGTATCTACGATAGGACCACGACCAACGTTGACGAATAATGCAGTATTCTTCATTTTCTTGAAGAATGCTTCATCACACATATGATATGTTTCATCTGTTAATGGAGCCATTACACATACTACATCACTAGTAGCTAATAAGTCATCCAGCTCCATATACGTAGTTTTATGAATCTTGTCATCTATACGTTGATTACGGTTATGATATACAACGGTCATACCAAAGGCACGAGCACGGCGAGAAATAGATACCCCGATAGCACCCATACCAATAATACCAAGGGTACGGCGACTTAAATCAAAGCCCTTAATATTAGATGGTCTTTGAGCCCAACGTCCTTCTTTTACGAAATTAGCATTTTCCAGAATACGACGACTAGCAGTAGCAATCAATGTAAAAGCAAGCTCTGCTACGGTTTCATTAAGAACACCTGGCGTATTGCCATAAGGAATGCCTGCCGCTGTTAGTTCATCAATGTTTACATTATCATAGCCTACGGCCGCTTGTGCTATAACCTTTAAATTTGGCGCATTCTTTACAAGATCACCATCTACATCTAAAGGTCGTACACACCACAAACCATCCGCATCAATGAGCCATTCCTTCAGTACCTCACGAGGCATCACTGTTTTTTCAGTCCATTGGCGCACATCTACATGCTCTTTTAAATATGCAATCGCATCTTTGCGAACCAGTCCATTTACTACTACTAGAGGTTTCTTTTCCATGTATATCCCTCCCTAAAAAATTCTATATATTATAATTATATTTTATACTAGAAAGCTAACGTAATACAACAAAAAGGAGTAAGGTCAAAACCTCACTCCTTTTATGTATAATTTAAATTTGAACTAGTTCAAATCTGCAGTACAGTTAGGGCATTTAACTGCATTGATATTGATTTCAGATTTACAGAATTGACATTCTTTAGTTTTAGGTGCTTCAGCAGCTTCTTCTTCTTTCGCGTTTTTCATCATTTTAGCCAATGCGCGAACCATCAAGAATACAACGAACGCCAAGATCAAGAATTGAATCAAGTCAGTGATGAATGTACCGTATGGCAATACAGAACCAGCTGCACGAGCTGTAGCGATATCAGCACCAGCCATGAATGCATCTTTAGAACCTGCGCTCAATGGCAAGTACAAGTTGCTGAAATCAATACCGCCTGTGAACAAGCTGATAATAGGCATGAACAAGTTGCTTACAACGGAGTTAACCAACGCTGTGAAAGCAGCACCAATAATCATACCAATAGCTAAGTCCATCATGTTACCTTTGAAGGCAAAAGCTTTAAAATCGTTCAAAAATTCTTTCATTTCTCACTACTCCTAGATACACTTAATTGAGAATGCGTTAATAACTGTACTAATCATAAAGGAAAGATGAAGAGATGTCAATATTTTTCGATATAGTTTTTCGAATTTATTTAATATAGTTTTTCATATCCCTATCTATTATTGTAATAAACCAGCAACCATACGTACTTTTCGCACCATATCGTTGTGTATTTCTTTAAAGATTTTATTCGGATTACGTAAAAAATAGAGTCTAATCCTACATCGGTTAAACTCTATTAATTAGAAAAAATAATTTATAGTCCTATATATTATATATACTATTATATGTTAATATCCAATATATATTTTTATCCAATATATGTTTTTACCTAAAATTTGTTTATACCTAAGGAAAGAGCTTTAGCCCGTTCTATAACTGCAATAAATGCCGGCGGTATCATTTCAGCCTCTAAGAATTGGCTGATACGACGCCCTACAATAACGCCTTTATTAGCATAGAACCAGGAGAAATAATAGACATGTAAATCATCTAATTTGTGATCTGAAATATTTGGTAAGCATCGTTGTACAATTTGCTTTTTCATAATCCCTAGTTTAGCATAACCTCGTCGGGCCATATCCTTTGTCACCATTGGCCTTGCATCATCAATTATATCCTTAATAATAGCATCCATAATGGAACGTTTACGCAAGGATAATAGATGAGTAACAAAGTCCATTTCAAAACATATTTCATCTGTATAGAATATATTGCTATGGGCTTTAGCATATTTCCCTTCTACATCGCGATCATAGAGAGCGACAGTAGGGATGGCAAATCGATTAAACAGTTTTTGTAGTTTACTAATAGAAGACTCACCACGTGCATTGATAAGACATATGCCAAAGTAATCAAAATCTACACCTAATTTTTTCCCAAAGCCAGCAAAACTACCATACTCTGTTTCACCCTCTACAAGAATGATACACCGTGCATAAAGTGCCTCTTTAGCCTCAGGGAAGTGCATGATCAAGTGCTTTTCTACTTCCTTAGGGAAATTAAAGGTCACTCCACAAGCAGCACAAACCATATTGTGCTCATCACGGTACAGACGAATGATATGACGATAGTCGTCAACTAGCGCATCCGTACTATGGGTAACAACAAAGAGTTGTCCTAAAAGACCATCAATGTTAAATACATCTCTTAGCAACGCCAAAAATTCTTCGTTTTCATTCGTTGCAATTTGGCGATAATAATTTAGCACGGCTCGTTGCAAGTACGGACTCAAATGTAACTCTGGCTCATCGACACTAATAAAAATAGGTAAATACTTACGACCCTTTTCATCATAAACAAGAAGAGACTCTAAATTCGTAGTAGCACTATTAATCTTCATATAGATTTGAGCCAAAATTTTAAGGGCCACGGCCATAATTAAACGCACATTATCAGCAGAATACTTGCGTTCTATAGCAGAAGATGTAGACAACACCTCTATAAGGTGTTGAATATTGAGCATACAATAGGGATCTAAATCCTTGCGTAAACTGACAATTTCACGCTGCAAATCATCAGTCGCCATTTCTAATCGAGATACATAAGCTTGTAAGAGATGTCCTAATTCAACATATACAGCAGAGGGTATAGAAAATAGCTCTTGCTCTGATGTATCGCGATGACACACATATAAGGCATGACGAATCATAGATAACGCCATAGGTTCAATCCCTGCATCAGTGACTCTGTATAATCGTGGATATACCTCTTG
>CABQQJ010000176.1 GCA_902466275.1 uncultured Veillonella sp.
GATTTCTGGTCGTCGTGCTGAGTTATTGGGCGAGGTACAGGCTCGTTTGTCTAAGGAATATGGCGTGCGTGTTGAGACTTTAGTTCTTGATGTGCGTAGTCGCGAGGATGTTGAAAGTAAGGTTCCTGCTGCTATTGAGGCTTTTGGTGGCATCGATGTGCTCGTAAATAATGCGGGGCTTGCACAAGGGCTTGATCCTTTCCAAGATAGTGCTGTTGATGATGCGGTGACTATGATTGATACCAATGTGAAAGGCCTTTTATATGTAACAAAAGCAGTATTACCTTTCATGATTGATAAAAATGAAGGTCATATTGTAAATATGGGCTCCACCGCTGGTATTTATGCATATCCAGGCGGCGCTGTTTACTGCGCTACAAAGGCAGCTGTTAAGACATTAAGCGATGGTATTCGTATGGATACGATTGCTACAGATATTAAGGTTACCACCATTCAACCAGGCATCGTAGAAACTCCATTCAGTGAAGTACGCTTCCACGGTGATGCGGAACGAGCTAAATCTGTGTACGCTGGCATTGAGGCTGTTCAACCAGAGGATGTGGCCGATGTAGTACTATATGTAACGAACCAACCTAAACGCTTGCAAATCTCTGATGTGACCATTATGGCGAACCAACAAGCGGCAGGCTTTATGGTTCATAAGAAATAACAGACTATTATACTAAACTTGTTAAAATGATATAGGTAGCATTTATTACTTTAAATCCTACATCATTTAGGATATATTTATTAAGTATATTTTAATAAATATAATTTTGCAAAATGTATTTTGTGGAGTATATTATTATGACCTCAATACTAAAGAAATCTTTTTTGATGGCGTTAGCTTGCGTCTGTATAGGTACTTATGGAGTTGTTAAGGCTCAAGATGCTATAGATGCACAAACTAAAGTTTCTGGCCCCCTAGAGATGTCTGTTGAAGCAGCTATTCCTGGCGTTGTTATGCCGAGTCCTGTACATGTATTCACCACAGTTAAAGAAGCGGCGGAGTATATGAATATTACACCACAGATGCCAAAGTTGTTACCTGTAGGCTTTAATATTCAATCTGTTATAACTTTAGAGAAAGATATATTACAAGTTGTTTATGTCTACGAACCCGGTATAGATCCGTACGTAAATAAAGCCGGTGGTGCTCTTATTTTTTATCGTACCTCTACTACATTAAAAGGTGATATCAGCGATGACCATAAGATTCATAAGGTTATAGAAACTGAAAGTGTAGATGGTACAAAGGTTACTTTCAAAGGTGGTAAGAAAATGGTTTATCTTGCATCGTGGATGAAAGATGGACAAAATCACTCTTTAGAATTTCAGCGTCCCGTTACACGAGATGTGGCGAAGACTATTATCCATAATATTGTTGAGGAAAAATCACATACAAAATAAATGTGTTTTTAATAATTTTTTTATTGACCGAAGGGAGATTATACTCATGGTTAAAAAATTTGTATTAATGGCAGTTGCATGTGCTTGTGTAGGTTCTTACACTGTTGCTGGTGCGCAAGGTACTTTTGATGTAAAGCCAGATCCAGCTAAACCTGTAGTTGCAGAACAGGCAGCGCCAATGGTTGGTATGCCAAGCCCAATTCATGAATTCGCTACTATTGATGAAGCTGCTAAATACATGAATATTATGCCTCATCTACCTAAAGTATTACCTGTAGGCTATAATATTGAGTCTGTAAGCACAATCAATAAAGATGTTTTGCAAGTTGTGTATGTTTACCAAGCTGGTGAAGATACAACGCGGAACCAAGCGGCAGGCAAACGTATTGTGTATCGCGTAGGTACTACAAAAGGTGATATCAGTGGTAATCATAAGGATTATCGCGTTACAGCTACAGAAAAGGTAAACGGTACAAAGGTTACTTTCAAAGGTGGCGAAAAAATGGTATACCTCGCTGGTTGGACAAAAGATGGTCAAAACCATGCGATGTACTTTGAACGCCCTGTAACTCGCGACATGGCAAAAGCGATCATTGCTAATACTGTAGCACCTACAGCACATACAGCATATACAAAATAATATAACAGTCCAGCCTAGTGGGATAGGCATGCGAGCTGTGGTGAAGCACTCGCATGGACACTGTAAGGGTTTTATATAGAACGGCTCCTCATATGAGGGGCCGTTTTTGTTGGTATGCAAAACTTTCATAATGAGAATCATTCTAATATACATATAGGGGTATATCTAAAAATTAGAATCATTGTTAAAATAAAATATAGTTATTTTTTGATAAAGAAGGCAGGTGATGTATTGTATCGATTAATACTACAGCGTTTGGCAGGTATTGTAGGTATTTTATTGGTTGTTACCATCGGTACATTTGTATTGATAAAATTATCTCCTATTGATCCCGTGTCGATGAAGTTTAATCTTCTAGGAGCTACACCAGATCCAGTTGTAGTTGCACAGATACGAGAGCAGTTAGGGCTCAATGACCCTTGGTGGCAGCAATACCTACGTTGGTTAGGTCAAATTGTACAAGGGGACTTTGGTGAGTCCATTCTGTATGCTTTACCAGTAGCGACCATTCTTGGTGGCGCCTTGCCTAATACCTTGGGGCTAGTATCCTTAGCTCTTGTTATGGGGATAGTGGTAACCATACCGCTCGGTATGTTATCTGCAAAGTATCAAGACTCATGGATTGATCATGGGGTTCGTCTCGTTACATTCCTAGCATTAGCAATCCCTGGGTTCTGGGTCGGTTTATTATTACTGTACTTATTCGGTGTTAAATTACAGCTAGTGTCGGTAACGAATACCAATGGCTTTTCTGCCTATGTATTGCCCGCGGTAACCCTTGCTTTATGGATATGTGGTCTCTACATTCGTCGATTGCGCAATGCTATTTTAGAAGTGTCGCGACAGCCCTTTGTACAGGGGGCGCGAGCATTAGGCTTGCCAGAATGGATGGTCTACACCCGTTACATATTCCCTCATGTGGGACTTATGTTGTTGCCTATGATGGGGGTAACTATGGGCGCTATGCTAGGTGGCTCTGCCGTTATTGAAACGGTATTCTCTATAAAAGGCATTGGTTACATGATGGTGCAAGGCATTATGGCTCGCGATTATGTTTTGATGCAAGGCTATATTATTTGGATTACTATGGTATTCATCGTGATTAATATCATCATTGATGTATTGAGTGTTTGGCTGAATCCGAAGCGAAGAGCCGCTATAAAAGGAGGCTCTTATGAATAGACAAAAGCCCTATACTTTATACGCTATGTTAGTATTAGCAGCTCTGTGGATCGTATTTTTCTTATGTGCTCCCTATATAGCACCCTTTGATCCTGAAACGACGAGTATCGCGGACCGCTTACAAGACATTAGTAGTACCCATCTATTAGGTACTGACCAACTCGGTCGTGATG
>CABQQJ010000177.1 GCA_902466275.1 uncultured Veillonella sp.
TGAAGTCATTTTTGATATTCCAGAAGATGTACAAGGCTTAGGCTATGCGCCGACAGTGCACATGTTCTTGAGTTCAAAAAAATTAAAGTCCTTAGGCTGGCAGCCTGAGGTAACAATGGCGCAGGCTTATGTAAGACTTGCAGAATATATCCAAGAGGAAGGCTTATGAAAAAGGAAATAATAATTGTCACCATCTCCCTTGGTAATGATGGGGCTGAACGAATCTTAACAGAGTTGGCTCGTCAGTGGGTACATGATGGTCATCATATTACGGTTATCCAAACAAGCCCTAATCGATATGGTAATGAATATGCGTTAGAGAAAGGTATTGAACAAATCGAAATTCATACTACAAGCTCTAATAAAGTCATTCGCTTTATGCAAGAAATAAAAGAACTAATCAAAATCTTAAAGACTAGGCCAAATGCGACATGCTTATCTTTTTTGTCTGCATCGAGTTTTATCTTAGCGATTAGCTCTTGGTTTATAAAAAATCGCATTGTTTTTTCTGAGCGCAATAATCCACGTAAAGTTCCCATTGGTTGGCATCAACAAGCATTGCGCAACTTTGCCTTTAGATTTGCAGATGCACTAGTATTCCAAACGGAAGATGCTCGTTCTTATTTCCCAAAATCTGTGCAAAATCGCGGTGTCATCATACCAAATCCTATTAATGGTAAATTGCCACCACCAATAGAGGGGGAACGAGAAAAGACAATCGTTACAGCTTGTCGTTTGCATCCGCAAAAGAATTTGCCTATGATGATCAATGCCTTTAGTATGTTGGCAGATGAGTTTCCAGAATATAAACTTGTCATTTATGGTCAAGGTGTATTAGAGGATGAACTACGAGCTCAAATTAAATCTCTTAATTTAGAGGATAGAATTTTATTGCCTGGCTTTGCTAGTAATATTTTAGAAAAGGTAGCCCCTTGTTCTATGTTTGTATCATCCTCTGATTTTGAAGGTATTTCAAATTCCATGCTAGAAGCATTGGGTATGGGCTTACCTGTAGTAGTCACAGATTGTCCTGTAGGCGGTGCTCGTATGGTAATTAAAAGTGGAGAGAATGGCATTCTCGTACCTGTAGGTGATACGCAGGCTATGTATGAAGCCATGCGCAGTGTATTAAAGGACCCTGCACTAGCGGCTAAACTTTCACAGAATGCCATCAAAGTACGCGATGAATTTCCATTATGGAAAATCGCAAAACGTTGGTTAGAAGTTTTATGAGTTGTAAGGAGGAGAACCATTGAAGTTAAATATTACGGCTATTGCTGACCGCATGATATGGTTCATAACTCTAATCTTTTTAGTGTTGTCGTTGACCATTTCCTTTGCCCTTGGCGAAGCGAACTATGGTGCGTATGTATTATTTGTATGCTTATTTGGCCTCATCATTTTTTATCTTATACGAGAACAGGGTGTTATAAAACTGCGGTTTAATTGGATGCATGCTTATATGTTGATTTTTATTGGTGCTTGTTATCTAAGTGCGATTAATGCCACAGATGTTTCCGTAGCTATGAGCCGAAGTTTTGATATGGTCAAGATATTCTTTATGCTCATCATTTTATACATGTGTTATCAAGATAAGAAATCGGTGGATACATTATTAAAGATTGGCATGTGGACAGGCTATATAGTTTGTTTTTACACTGTTTATTTCTATGGTTTAGATTATTTTATTACTGTTTTATCATCCTCAACACGTATTGCTAATGATGCATTGAATGCGAATACGGTAGGGCTATTGGGGGCCAATGCTATTGTTATGACCTTGTATTATATGCTATACGACCGTCCTCGTTGGTGGCATATTATTGCATTACCAACACTTGGTATTTTAGCGGCTACAGGTAGTCGTAAGGCCTTAGTCTTTGTCGGTGTTGGTACAGTATTACTCTTTATTTTTAAAAGTTTTCGTAGTGCTAATGCGGTCAATTCTATTGTAAAAGTTATTGGTTCCTTATTAGGTCTTACCATTATAGGTATTGCGGTCTTGCAATTGCCGATGTTCTCTGAAGTATTAGACCGAATGTCTAACATGGTAGAAGCCTTTACAGGCACAGGGGGGGACTCATCCACTATTATTCGGTTAGCTTTGGTAGATATTGGATGGGACTTATTTTATCAATCTCCCATAACTGGTGTAGGTATCAATAATCCATCTGTATATACTTTTTTCGTGTATGGCAAAGATAATTACTACTTGCATAACAATTATATTGAGTTATTAGCTGGCACGGGTGTCATTGGTTTACTAGCCTATTATTCAATGTATCTCTATGTGGCTTATAATTTAATTCGCTATCGTGATATCCATAGTAATGAATATATAATGGTACTCATTCTATTCCTTTCACAGATTGTTATGGATATGGGTATGGTTTCTTATGAAAGTAAGAGTACTTATTTTTATATGATGTTGTTTTATTTAGAGGTGCAACTGCTTCGGAAAGGACGAAAACATGAAGTTCAGCAAATTGTGTAATGTTGGCATGTCCTTTTTAACAAAACCTTACTATCGTACGAGGGTATTAATTAAATCGGGTTATTATGACTCTTTGTCTGATGAAGACTTTTTGAAGAAGGTATTTCCTAAGTATATGGGATACCCTTTAGATCTAGAAAATCCAAAAACTTTCAGCGAAAAGTTACAATGGCTTAAGGTTAATTTTAGAGACCCAATACAAACGGTGATGGTTGATAAGCATGAAGCTAAACATTTTATTGCTCAACGTGTAGGTAATCAGTATATAATACCTACGATTTCCGTATGGAACTCTGTAGATGATATTGATCTTGATAGATTGCCTAATCAATTCGTTTTGAAATGTACACATGATAGTGGAGGCATCGTTATTTGTAAAGATAAATCAACACTTGATTGGGAAGCAGCAAAAGCTAAATTAAGAACATTCTTAAAACGGGATTATTCACGTATTGCTAGAGAGTGGCCTTATAAGAATGTTCCTCGACGTATTATCGGAGAGGAATATTTGTCGGAGTTAGGTAGCAATGACATATTAGATTATAAGATGTATTGCTTTCATGGTGAACCAAAGTTAACAGTAGTATGTTCTAATCGTTTTTCTAAAACAGGAACGCGTATGAACTTCTATGATATCGATTGGAATCCTATGGGAATTCATTTTGGACATTATCCACCGTTACCTACAGAGTTTCCAAAGCCAGATACATATGGTGAAATGCAACAGGTTGCGATGGAGCTTAGCAAAGGGTGTCCATTTTTGCGTGTTGATTTTTATGAAATTAAAGGGCATCTATTTATTGGAGAATTAACATTTTTTCCTGGTGCTGGATTTGAAAGATTTCGTCCTATGTCAAAGGATTATGAATTAGGAGAGTGGTTACATCTTGAGAATGTACATCGGGGCT
>CABQQJ010000178.1 GCA_902466275.1 uncultured Veillonella sp.
TCAGCCTGTAGAGTGGTATGAATCTCAATTCTCAGGGATTTGGATTGGTACCTTTAAAAATGGTCGCGACGACTCAATTTTGCACACTGTAGAGGTAGCAAAATATCCTGTTGTTGCTGGTGCGTACGAAGAAGATATGGAAATGGCCGAAGAGGATTTACAATCCTGGATTGATGCTGCAGGACTATAATAGAAAAGGACCTTTGAAGTGGATTCCCAAATTAAACATGATTTGGGGATCCATTTTATGTTGGGCCTCCTTTTAATTTGTGGCCTTTTTATAAAAGTGAAACATGTATTTTTATATAAGTGAAACATGTATCATTGTAAAAGTTATGAAATTGTATTATTATATAAAGCCTCTTTTCTTTTAAGAGAGTTTTGTGGAATAAAAATTTTAATTCATAATAGTGGGGCTAAATTAAAAAAATAACTAATTTTTATATGAATATAAAATGAATTAAGGGTGTTTTGAGGTGTTTGTTATCAAAATTCTATCTGATATTTTGATTAACACTTTATAAAAGTAGAAATAATCATTATTCCTTAATTTAGTAGAGAAATAAAATTATTTTATAATTACCCGCATTGAGTAAAATTTAGAATAAATGAATGTTTTATTAATTTGTTATACTTATATATAAGCTAAATGAAGCGTGTTTTTAGTAATTTTTTAAAGAGTAGCTTATTTACTGGGTTTATAAGTAGAATTTTGTCTATTGTTAACCTTAATAATTTGCCTTAATTTACTAATTAACATAAAATATGTGAGTAAAATACTTTGGAGGATTTATGTTACTTTCTATTGTAGTGCCTGTATATAACGAAGAGGAAAATATAGCGAACTTTTATAAAGCTGTAACTGATGTTATGTCAGGTCTCACGTATGATTATGAACTAATCTTCGTGGATGATGGATCTAGTGATTCGTCAGCTATGATACTGCGTGAAATTGCATTCAATGATAAACATGTTAAAGTGTTATTGCTGGCTCGTAACTTTGGGCATCAAACGGCACTTACATGTGGACTTGATTATGCTCATGGCGATGCAGTCATTACAATGGACGGTGATATGCAGCATCCACCTGCATTGATTCCTGAACTAGTTCGATTGTGGGAATCAGGGTATGATGTGGTGCGTACCATTCGCGATTCAACTGATGACGCTAGTTGGGCTAAATCTTTCACGTCTAAGTATTATTACAAACTAATGAACAAAATGGCCGATGTTCCTATTGTTGAAGGTGGGTCAGATTTCCGCCTCATGAATAGTAAAGCATTGGGCACATTGAAACGGTTCAGAGAACATGGTCGTTTCTTGCGCGGTATTGTTGGAGCCTTAGGGTATAGACAAGCTGAGTTGCACTTTGTAGCGCCACCTCGTTTTGCAGGGGTCTCAAAGTTTAGTGTGCGTAAAATGATTCGATTTGCTCTCGATGGTGTAACCGCTTTTTCAAGGGTGCCTTTACGGGCGGCCTTGTATGTAGGTGTACTTTGTGGTGGAATGAGTTTTTTGCTCATCTTACATCTTTTGTATGTATATCTTACAGGACAAGCTTTGAATGGGTGGACAACCTTGGGCGTATCAATCTTGTTTATTGGTGGAATTCAACTCGTCGGACTGGGAATTATTGGCGAGTATGTAGGTCGTATTTTTGAAGAGGTGAAGCAACGGCCTTTGTATTGGGTTAAGTCAGCTATAAATTTTGAAGAGCATGAAGAGGCTCCGTTACTCGGACCAAGCAGTGCAGATGTTTTTATGGCACCAGAGGCTTATACCAACAAGAGCAAAGAAGACTAGCTGTATTTGTGAATGCAAATAAATAGACGGTTAGTATATTTTGAATAAATAACTTACTTTAAAAGTTTTTTGGAAAGGAAGCATATGAAGTCAAAATATAGTAAGGTTAAAATAACGGCATTAACATTAACTTTTGTGTGTGCCACAACAGCCATGGTTGGCGCAACAACATTACAATATGGTGATAAGGGCAAAAGTGTTACAGCGGTTCAACAACAACTAATTAAACACGGCTATAATGCTACAGATAAAAATGGTGTATATGGTAAGGAGACGAAGTGGGCAGTTCGTTTGTTCCAACAAGATCGTGGCCTTCCAGTGGATGGTATCGTAGGTCCTGCTACGTATAACGCATTGATGGGTGCTCCTCGTTCTACGAAGGCAGTATTGACTCAAAATGCAGCGACTAAAGCAGTAGCAACGAAATCCGCTTTTACAAACAGCAACGCGACATCCCGTCGTATCGCTGGTCAATCCATTAATGGCAAGAACGTTAAATTAAACAATATTACGAAAAATGAAACACCTAGCAGTATTCACGCAATCTTGGCAGAAGCTGACAAATACCGCGGTGTACCATATGTATTTGGCGGTACTACTCCAAGTGGCTTTGACTGCTCTGGTTATGTTAAATATGTATTTGAAAAACAAGGTATTTCCTTACCACGTTTGGCAGATGAACAGTATAACGTAGGTGTTGAAGTTTCTCGTGCGAACTTGAAAGCAGGGGATTTGGTATTCTTCGAAACATATGAACCAGGTCCATCTCACTCTGGCATTTATATTGGCGATGGCAAGTTCATTAGCGCCACTTCCAGTCGTGGTGTTGCAGTAGCAGATCTTGATACTGGCTATTGGGGTGAACGTTACATCGGCGCAAAACGCGTTGTACGCTAATTTAATAACTAGCTATAAAAGAGGCTATACGAATCAATTATGTTCTGTTGATTTGTATAACCTCTTTTTATGTTTATTATTTACGATTTAACTAGCATTGACTAAATTTGACCTTTACTTTTATTGTAAAAAATATGGATTAAAATTTATATCTTTCACGGTCTGATTGGATTGGTATGAAAGTGCGTGAATTCCGCATAATCTCAATGTTTTTGATAGATTTTATATCGTTTTTGAGTTATAATGAAGAGTAAATAATTTTAGGAGGAATATACACATGAAGGGTAATGAACTGCGTCAAGCATACTTGCAGTTTTTTGAAAGCAAAGGACATTTAAAATTAGATAGTTTTTCTCTTATCCCAGAAAACGATCCGTCTCTATTATTGATCGGGGCAGGTATGGCGCCATTAAAGCCTTTCTTTACAGGTAAATTGGTACCTCCTTGTCATCGTATTACAACAAGCCAAACATGTATGCGTACAGGTGACCTTGAGAACGTAGGTCGTACAGCGCGTCACCATACCTTCTTTGAAATGCTGGGTAACTTCTCCTTTGGGGATTACTTTAAGAAAGAAGCCATTACCTGGGCATGGGAATTCCTTACAGAAGTTGTCAAACTGGATAAGGAAAGACTGTATGTCACCATCTATCCGGATGACCAGG
>CABQQJ010000179.1 GCA_902466275.1 uncultured Veillonella sp.
CCTTTTTCAAGGGTAACAGGTTCGTTGCCAAAGTTTAAAAGGGCAATCATGATATGACCTTCGTTGTCCTCATTGTTGTAGTAATCACTATCAATGATACCTGTGCTATTCACAAGTGCTAGATGGCGTTTAATAGCCATACTAGAACGAATATGAATGGCAAGGTATTCATCGTATGCCATGAAAGCTTTAATACCTGTCGGAACGAGCACTACTTGGCCTGGTTCTAATGTAACAGCTTCAGCGCATTCAATATCATAGCCTGCGCTTTCTGTTGTTTTACGTGTTGGTAAATTGATATCTTGTTCTTCAAAAGCAGAAACTACTTCAAAGCCACGAATATCCATGTAACACCTCTTATTTTAAACAATCTTTACGGGACAAGTTTACACGGCCTTGTTTATCGATCTCGATAACTTTTACCATGATTTCATCCCCTACACTTACTACGTCTTCTACATTTTCAACGCGTTCTTTTGCAAGTTTGGAAATATGTACAAGACCTTCTTTGCCTGGTAATACCTCTACGAATGCGCCAAAGGCCATTAAACGAGTTACTTTACCAAGGTATACTTCACCTACTTCAACCTCTTTAGTAAGGTTAGTGATGATTTCTTGAGCTTTCGCAGCCCCTTCTTGTTCTACAGAAGCGATAAATACTGTACCATCATCTTCGATGTCAATTTTAGCGCCTGTTTCTTCGATGATACTGCGGATTACTTTACCGCCAGAACCGATTACGTCACGGATCTTATCAGGATCAATTTTCATTGTAATAATACGTGGAGCGTATTGAGACATTTCTTGACGTGGTTCAGCAATTGTATCAAGCATGATACCCATGATATGCATGCGGCCTTTGTGAGCTTGTTCTAATGCTTCTTGAAGGATTTCACGGGATAATCCGGAAATCTTGATATCCATTTGAATTGCTGTTACGCCTTTAGCTGTACCAGCAACTTTAAAGTCCATATCTCCAAGAGCATCTTCCATGCCTTGAATATCTGTTAAGATTGTGTAGTGTTCACCTTGCGTTACAAGACCCATGGCGATACCTGCTACAGGAGCTTTAATAGGTACACCAGCATCCATCAAAGACAATGTAGAACCACATACGGAAGCCATGGAGCTAGAACCATTTGATTCCAATACTTCAGATACTAAACGCAAAGCATATGGGAAATCCTCTTCACTTGGAATCACAGGTACCAACGCGCGTTCGGCCAACGCACCATGACCAATTTCACGACGCCCAGGGCCACGGGAAGAACGAGTCTCCCCTACCGAGAAAGATGGGAAATTATAATGATGGATATAACGTTTTTCAGTTTCAACACCAAGACCATCGATAGTTTGTTTTTCAGATAAAGGCGCTACTGTTGTGACATTCAACACTTGAGTTTGACCACGTGTAAACAAGCCAGAGCCATGTGTACGAGGTAATACGCCTGTACGACAAGAGATTGGACGAACTTCATCAAGTTGACGACCATCTGGACGGATTTTTTCAACAGTAATCATATGACGCACGATTTCTTTTGTCATTGCATCAAATGCTTTATTTACATCAGCCAAGTTATCTGGGTAGATTTCTTCAAAGTGAGCTAATACATCTGCACGTACTTCGCTTTCTTGTGCATCACGTTGTTGTTTATCTGCACAACGAACTGCAGCATCAAGTTTATCATGACCATAGGCACGAACTGCATCACTAATTTCAGCTGGAACATCTTTACATTCAAATATGCGTTTTTCCTTACCTACTTTTGCAGTCATATCTTCTTGGAATGCTACGATTTTTTTGATTTCTTCGTGAGCTGCCATGATAACTTCAAGAATGATATCTTCCGGTACTTCTTCAGCGCCACCTTCAACCATGAGGATAGCATCTTTAGTACCAGCTACAACGATATTAAGATCTGTTTCTTCTAATTGTGCTTTCGTTGGATTTACAACAAATTCACCATTGATACGTCCCATACGAACGCCTGCAATAGGACCATTCCAAGGAACATCAGAAATAGACAATGCCGCAGAAGCACCAATCATACCACAAATGGCTGGATCACAATCTTGGTCCACAGACATAACTGTTGCTACTACGTGTACTTCATTGCGTACACCTTTATCAAATAATGGACGAATAGGACGGTCAATCAAACGGCTATTCAAAATCGCAGATTCAGGTGGACGTGCTTCACGTTTAATGAAGCCACCTGGTAAACGACCAACAGCGTACATTTTTTCTTCATAGTCTACTGTAAGTGGGAAGAAGTCGATATCCTTCGCCTCTTTAGAACCTGTAGCGGTAACGAGTACACGAGTATCGCCATAACCAACCATTACGGCACCGCCAGCTTGTTTTGCAAGTTCCCCAGTCTCGATCGTAAGCGTACGACCAGCTAGGTCCATTTGGAATTGTTCCATTCCTATTCCTCCTAAAAATCTTCTTATATGTATACCTTCTAATTATATATCAATTAAAGCTAAATAGCCAATTCAAAATAAAAAAGCCGTCCTTTAGGACGGCTAATTTTATTATTTACGAAGACCAAGACGTTCGATAAGGGAACGGTAACGTTCGATATCTTTACGACGAAGGTAGTCAAGCATGTTACGGCGTTGACCAACCAATTTCAACAAACCACGACGGGAATGATGGTCTTTTTTGTGCTCTTTCAAGTGTTCAGTTAAGTATTGAATGCGACTTGTTAAAATCGCAACTTGTACTTCTGGAGAACCAGTGTCACCTTCATGAGTAGCGTATTCTTTAATTACTGCTAATTTAGCTTCTGTAGTTAACATTAATGTTACCTCCTAAAAAATAAATAATCCCGATAAGCTTAAGTAACCGTTGGAGATTCGAATACTTCGCTTACGATATGTCTTACGACCTAATTTAGTATACAGTATCTGCCCTATCTTGTAAAGCAAAAATACAGTAATTGAACAAAAGATAGATTAGAACTTCCTTCTATTATTTAGCACCTAGCACCATGCGGTCGCTCAGTGCATTTTCACCAGCTACCTCGAACTTTTGAAGTAAGTCCGCAACAGTTAATTGTTTCTTTTCTTCCCCTTTTACATCGTAGATGATTCGACCAGCGTCCATCATGATGAGGCGATTACCAAAGCGCAATGCATCACGCATATTATGGGTAATCATAAGAGTTGTTAGATTATGTTCTGCAACGAGTTTATCAGTTAGTTGCAATACATTTTCTGCAGTTTTAGGGTCAAGTGCCGCCGTATGCTCATCTAGCAATAAGAGTTCTGGACGAAGCATGGTAGCCATTAACAATGTAATAGATTGACGTTGACCACCAGATAGTAGGCCCATACGAGCAGATAAACGATCTTC
>CABQQJ010000180.1 GCA_902466275.1 uncultured Veillonella sp.
ACCTGTTCAACAGAAGATGTGTCAAAGAAGTTTTTTTGTGGGTCATAATTTGTAGGCGTAGAAATGATAACATAATCTGCACTGTTAAAAGCTTCTACTGGGTCAAGTGTAGCTTTGAAGTTTAACTCCTTAGTAGCTAAATATTCTTGCAATTCAGCATCTACAATAGGTGTCTCTTTGCGATTTAACATATCTACTTTTTCTGGGATGATATCGAGGGCCACCACTTCATTGTGTTGAGCTAACAACACACCATTGGAAAGGCCTACATAACCTGTACCAGCAATTGCAATTTTCATTTATTTGCCCTCCATCATATAGAAATCTTTATACCATATGGCAAAACGTCTTAAACCTTCACGTAAGGTTGTATTAGGTTTAAAGCCAAAATCTGCTTCTAACGCACTTGTATCAGCATATGTAACAGGCACATCCCCTGGTTGCATGGGTACTAATTCTTTATGCTCCTCAAAATTATAATCTTCTGACAATACGCCAGCAGAAACCAATTCCTCTGAAAGAATGCGCACAAAATCAAGTAAATTTTCTGGGTTGCTATTGCCGATGTTATAAATAGCGTACGGCGGCACTGGTAAGCCATCCGCTCCATTGCGACGCTCTGGTGCAGTAGACATAACCTTAGAAACGCCTTCTACGATATCATCGATATAGGTGAAATCACGCTTACAATTGCCGTAGTTAAAAATTTTAATTGTCCCACCATTACGTAATGTATTTGTAAAACCAAAGTACGCCATATCTGGACGACCTGCCGGACCATAAACCGTAAAGAATCTAAGTCCTGTACTTGGAATGTTATAAAGCTTTGCATAGGAATATGCTAATAACTCATTTGATTTTTTTGTAGCTGCATAAAGAGATACAGGATTATCTACTTTATCCTCTGTAGAGTATGGAATTTGTTTATTTGCACCATATACAGAAGAAGATGATGCATACACTAAATGCTCTACACCTCTTTCACCATCGTCATAAGAATGACGACAAGCTTCTAGAATATTATAAAATCCAATAATATTAGACTCGATATAGGCGTCGGGGTTAGTAATAGAGTAACGAACCCCTGCTTGAGCTGCTAGATTCACTACAACTCGTGGTTTATAGGTAGCAAAAATTTCATCAACAAAGGACTTATCTGCAATATTCCCTTTTTTAAAAATCCATATATTCTTATTATCTTTGCTAAGTTCATCAATCTGTTGCAATCGATACTCTTTCAATGCTACATCATAGTAATCATTAACAGAATCTATGCCAATAATTTGAGTCCCTTCTGCTTCAGATAGTAAGGACATAACTAGATTAGCCCCTACAAATCCAGCGGCACCCGTTACAAGGATTACCGTGTTGTTTAAATCTACATTTTTTGAAAGCATATGTACTCCTTTCATAGTTCTGTTAATTATGAGCGTCTTACTTTACCTAAAACTTTATTAATACCAGAAGTAATAATAGTACGCTCAGATGGAATGATACACAAAATAGCCACATACAATAGAACGCATAACAGCATACAAGCTATCGTCCACAGCACCGTATCATATAGATGTAAAATGCTATACGCTATGGCCCCAACTAACGATGCGGTAATGAGATATACACTAATATTAGATAGTATGCGGAACGCACTCATATTGACGAATAGAGCCAAGAACAACATAGCTACAGCGAGCATTTCCATTCGCACTATAGAGCGAGCATACACAAAGGTAGTAAAATCATATTGAATACAAATATAAATAACTGGTATCAAAACAACTAAATGTAACACTTGAGTCCAGAACGATAGATTTGGCATGCCTTTAGCACGGAATATTTCGGAAATCAAATTAGCTGTTACAGTCATAATAGCCGAACTCAATGCCCAGGAACCTAATACAATGCCCGCTAACGTCCATTGTGGCCCTAGTAAAAGCTGAACAACAAAGTCTTGAAATACAAATAAGCCTACACCTAGAGGTACCAAAAATAGAGCCATATAGCGTTGGAATGTAAAAAATGTATTGGAAAATGCCTGTTCATCCTGTTGAACTCGACTTAAAGCGGCAAATAATACAGGCGCTAAAGATGAAGTAGCCATAGCCATGACAGTTGTAACAATAGCCATAGGCATTTTGTATATCCCTAAATAATAGGCATCCAAAAAGCGACTAATAATGAAGGTATCCACCCAAGCCGTAAGCCATATTGAAAAGGCCTCTGCTAAGGACCATGCACTATAGCTAAACATGTTCATAAAAACACGACCACTAAAGAATAAGCGAATTTGATTTCGTCTACTCTTTAATAAGGCTAATGCTGTAAATAGCTGAGCCCCTAACATACCAGCAATTAAAGACCAATAATCGTACCCCATAAGCGCCATTGGTATAGATATCAATATAGGTGTAAGAATTGTTATGAGCCTAATATTTAGAAGAAACTTAAAGTTAAAGTCCCTTCTATACAAAGCCATCTGCACACTGCTAAAGGCTGATAGAGGTATCATTGCCCCCATCACGGCTAGCGGTATACCTAAACCATCATTACCTACTAGTACAGCCAATTCATCACGGCCTATTATGATAGCACCCCATAATAGTAAAGAAAGTACTAGATTAGCAATAAAAGCCACATCTGTGGCCTCTTGCTTTTCTTGGTCACTTTCAAACTCATGCTGTACAAGAAATTTTTGGAATCCCGCATCAGCTAGCATTTCTGCAAAGGATATAACCATCATAATTGTTGCTAATATACCAAACGCCGTAGGTGCTAGCATATGGGCCAATATTATATTTGTTAGTGGTGTAATAAGCTTTGCTAAAACCTCTGTTATGACAGACCATTTAGCAGCAGCTACGATTTTAGTATCCATTATTTTTTATTGATATTCTTAATGCCTCTTAAGAATAATTCATGATGAGCTTCGCACTCTAAATAATTTTGTATTGCTAAATAACTTGTAGGCCCTAAAATAAGTTGCATTAATTTTCGTCCAAATAATCCATTTATTGCGCGGATAATAAAGGATCTACCTAAAAATTCACGCAAATATCGCTTTACATGTGTATCAGCAAAATCCTTATATGCTTGTACTACGAAATGAGGATCGTTAATAGCTTCACTGCGCTGATTGTATGAATCCATAGTTTCAGACGCTTCTGATTCAGTAGCCAAACGGGTGCCCCTTTCGGTACTACGAATTGGCACTTCAGAGACAATAAAACTATCCTTTGTAGCCTCTACACTGATTAATAAGGAATCTTTTACAAACTCCTTATGATGTATATAGGATTCGGAGTTAAAGATAAAGTTACCTTGGCCATAAATAATAGTCCCCTTACCATAGTCCTCA
>CABQQJ010000181.1 GCA_902466275.1 uncultured Veillonella sp.
TATTTTATTACCCATATTCCAGGTAGGATGTCGCAAACAATCTGCAGCAGTTGCAGTTTGAATTTTACTAGAATCCCATGTGCGTAAAGGTCCACCAGAAGCAGTGACAATTAAAGAATCAACATTGTCACGTTTCTGTCCTTCTAAGCACTGAAATATAGCACTATGTTCACTATCGATAGGTAGGATTTGCACGCCATGTTCTTTAGCTAAAGCCGTAATTAATGGACCTCCAGCAACAAGAGTTTCTTTATTAGCAAGACCTATAGTCTTCCCTTTTTTTATAGCTTCTACTGTGGGCTCAATGCCTGCAGCACCTACAATAGCAGTAACAATCATTGTTGCTTCTTGAATTGTAGCTGCTGCAATGAGGGCTTCCTTACCACCTATCAATTTTGTAGGACCTGTATAGCGTGCTTGTAATTCTTTAAAAGCACCTTCATCTACAAGACCCGCCACCAAAGGTTTATATTCTTTAATCTGATGTTCTAAGAGGTCAATATTATGATGTGCCACTAAGGCAACCACCTTGAATTGATCTGGATGTTGAGACACTACATCTAGTGTCTGTGTACCGATTGAGCCAGTACTGCCAATAATACTTAGGTATTTCATAAGCTTACCTCTATTAGATTAGTACGAAAAGAGTAATATGTATATCAATGTAATAGGAGCCGCAAATAATAAACTATCAAAACGATCCAATACACCACCATGACCTGGTAGTAAAGTACCAGAATCTTTCACATTACATAATCGTTTAATCTTTGATTCAAATAAATCACCTAATGGTGCAAGTATACCGCTAATCATACCAACATGAATGCCCATCCACCATGGAATGCCTACGATATACGAAAATACAGCGCCTGTAATAATACAGCCGATAAAGCCACCAATAAAACCTTCTAGTGTTTTATTAGGACTAATAGATGGAACAATTTTACGTTTACCAAAGGCACGACCAGCAAAATAAGCAAAAGTATCACTAGCCCATGTTGTAAATAATACTAGCCAAAGAGTAATTGTTCCCCAATTATATAATTCAAATGGCATTGATAGAGACATGTATATAGAGTCATGACGAATCATGAGCAAAGAAATCATGCCAATACCAACATATAATAAGCCAAATACACTAAATGAAACACTAGCTAAAGAGTATTTGTTTTCACCAAATGTACATAACATATAATTGGCTGATAAACTCAATACTAATATAGCTATTGCTAGAATATACTGATGACATGCAAAGGCAATCATCAATAATAAAATACTAATATAGCCCCATAAAATGGACATACGCACATGTTTAGCTTTACCTAGTAAAACAAACTCACGCCAACCCAATAGAGCTAATAATGTAATAAGAATATCATATACAGGTCCGCCTAATGTAATGGCCCCTAAGGCAATAATAAAACCTATAACAGCGGTTATAACACGTGTTTTTAACATTTTTTATTCCTCATCACATAAGCCACCAAATCGGCGTTCTCGTTTCTGATATGCCGCCACAGCTTCAAGTAAAGTTTCCTTAGTAAAATCTGGCCAATGCAAATCGGTAAACCAAAATTCAGCATACGCTAGTTGCCATAACAAAAAATTACTAATTCTAAAATCACTACTAGGACGAATTAATAAATCTACATCACTAAACTCTTTAGTGAATAATTGAGAACTTACATATTCTTCAGTAATTTTGTCCATTGTAATAACGCCATCCGCAACGGATTTTACAATGTCGCGAATAGTTCTAACTATTTCATCACGCCCACCATAGTTAATCGCTAACTGTAATGTGAGGCCTGTATTATTCTGAGTTAATAATTCTGCATCTTGAATGATTTTTTGTAGGTCTTCTGAAAGCCCTCCAATAAAACCAATAAATCGAATGCGTACATTATGTTCATGCATATACTTAACATTATTATTTAAGTATTCTTTTATGAGAGACATAAGTAAAGAAACTTCCTGTTCAGGACGTTTCCAGTTCTCCGTGGAGAAACCATATACCGTAAGAGCTCTAATTCCGATCTCATCTGCGGCCATAACAATTTCTTTTAATACATCTGCACCAGCACGATGCCCCATGGAGCGCGGCATGCCTCTGCGTTTAGCCCATCGTCCATTACCATCCATAATAATAGCAACATGTTGTGGAATTATATTACGATCAATGACAGGCGTATCAGAACGTTTACGGTTAAATAATTTCTTTAGCATAGTCTACCTCGATAGAATTTCCGAAGTCGCTGGCAATCATTGGTCTATATAGTAGTATATGTAAGCACTCATCAACCTTTGTAATACGTGCCACATAAAATCCTTTATCTGAAATTTCAAAGAAGCGATTAAAGGATCCACCAATCATTACCTTAAAAGGAATATGGGCAGCCTGCAAACGAGACTTTGCAAGCTGCCATGGCATTCCAATAAGGCTATTAGAATCTAACATTATACTTCTAATACGTCCTTTTCTTTTACTGCTTTTAACTCATCAATCTGCTTAATTTTAGCATCTGTAAGTTTTTGAATTTGATCTAAACCGTCTTTAGCATCATCTTCAGTAATCGTTTTAGCTTTCTCTTCTTTTTTCAATGCATCATTTACATCACGACGAATATTTCGTACTGCAACTTTAGCATCTTCAGCTTTTTTATGAACTACTTTAACGATTTCTTTACGACGTTCCTCAGTTAATTGAGGAATACTTAAGCGAATTTGTGCACCATCATTACCAGGGTTCAAACCTAAATCAGATTGTAAAATTGCTTTTTCAATAGCACCAATCATTGTTTTATCCCAAGGTGCAATCACAATCATGCGAGGTTCAGGCACGGAGATATTCGCAACTTGATTAATGGGTGATGGACTTCCATAATAATCAACCATTACTTTATCAAGTAGTGCTACACTAGCACGGCCTGTACGAATAGATGCAAATTCATGTTTTAAAGCCTCAATAGACTTATTCATGCGTTCTTCTGCTTGTTGTAACAATTCTTTAATTTCCATTTGAATTATTCTCCTCGAACAATGGTACCAATCTCTTCACCCATAGCGGCTTTTGTAATGTTACCAGGAATGTCCATGCTAAATACAATAATAGGAATATTGTTATCTTTACATAAAGTTGTGGATGTAGCATCCATTACTTTTAATTCTTTTGTGATAATCTCGTTATATGTTAATTCGTCAAATTTAACGGCATTAGGATTTGTCTTAGGGTCAGAATCATATACGCCATCAGCAAATTTCTTTGCCATTAAAATAGCATCGGCTTCAATTTCAGCGGCCCGTAATGCAGCTGTTGTATCTGTAGAGAAGTAAGGTTTACCAAGGCCAGCAC
>CABQQJ010000182.1 GCA_902466275.1 uncultured Veillonella sp.
AAGCCGTAGTGGAACATATTTGTAAGCATATTCATAGCAAGACTTTATTTGCAACGCACTACCATGAATTGATTTGCTTAGAAGAAAGCTATAGTAAATTAAAAAATTATACCGTTGCAGTTAAAGAAAAAGGGAAAGATGTTGCTTTCTTGCGTCGTATCATTAAAGGTGGTGCAGATCGCAGTTATGGTATCCATGTTGCCAGACTGGCGGGCCTACCTAACTCTGTATTAAAACGAGCTGAAGTGATTTTAGAATCCTTGGAAGATCAAAGTCATGATGCAAGTGACTTAAATAATCGAGTTATGGGTGCTCAACTTACTAATGTAGCAAAACCAGCTGTTAAACAAGTTAGTGATTCCCCACTAGGAAATTTATTTACACATTCCGTAGTAGATAGCTTACTGGAAGTCGATGTAATGAGCATGACTCCAATTGAAGCATTAAATAAATTATATGAACTACAAGAGGAGGCTCGTAAAGGAGGCGGGAAATAATGGCAACCATTCACGTATTGGATGAAACGACAATCAATAAGATAGCTGCCGGTGAAGTCGTTGAACGTCCCGCATCAGTTATTAAAGAGCTCATTGAAAACTCTATTGATGCGTCTGCCACTAATATTGAGGTTGAAATTGGTGAAGGCGGTGTGGCCTATATGCGGATTACTGATAATGGTATCGGTATGACGGAGGAAGATGCTCGTTTGGCGATTCTACGTCATGCAACCTCTAAAATTCAACAAGTAGAGGACCTCTTTGATATTGCGTCCCTAGGCTTCCGTGGGGAGGCTTTGGCTAGTATTGCCTCTGTATCTCATTTCTCTTTGACTACTCGTAAAGCAGACTCTGATTTGGGGACTCGTATTACTGTTGATGGCGGCACTTTTACCGATTGCATTCCTTATGGTGCGGCACCTGGTACAACTATCGAAATTAAAGATTTATTTTATAATACGCCGGCTCGTCGTAAATTCTTAAAAACGGAGCGTACAGAAGCCTCTAAAATTCAAGATATTGTAGGGAAATTAGCTCTAAGTAATCCACATATTTCTTTTAAGCTTATCATAGATGATCGGGTAGCTATTATCACACCAGGAAATGGCGATATTAGTGATACTGTAGCTGCGCTATATGGATATAAAACCAAAGATGATATTTTTACTGTTGCTTATGAAAGTGATTCTATCTATATCGATGGCGTAGTGAGTAAGCCCACACTTCTTAAAAGTACAAGGATATGGCAGACCATTATCGTCAATAATCGCGTGATTTCTGATAAAACCATAATGAAGGCTATCGATAATGCATACCATGCACTATTGCCGAAAAATGGTCATCCTTTAGTGGTACTAAATATTACTGTGCCTGCGAGAATGGTTGATATAAACGTACATCCTCGCAAGAGTGAAGTTAAATTCTCAGATGATAAGATTATATTTAAAGCCGTATATCACGGTATCTTAAATGCTTTAAATAATCCACTCCATGAGAGATACGAACGAGAGTCATCATCTTATATGACTGGTACAGTTGCTAACATATCCGATAAATATGGTAATGATATTGCTAGTAATAGTAATAGTAATAGTGATATTAAGAATTTTAGTTCTAATAGTACATCCTTAGCTGGTAATACTACTTATGATTCTTATCAAGTACCTACTGTTGTACACGATTCAATGCAGTCTGCTGAACATATAGCAACAGCTATAGATTATGATAAGGTTTTTGGTGGACGCCGTACAAAAGGCTATGAAGTCATGCGCGGTGAAACTTCGCAGTTTGTGGAAAATCTTAAAACAAAGGGGTATACACCACCTGCACCTAAGGCTACTTATGAACAATCCTCTTTTGTAGATGAAAGTTTTGAAGCTGTTCCTACTGCTTACACTAGTTATACTTCGGAAGATGTAGAGAAGTTTAAATCCTTGTCTCACGATATTCGTAACGAAGAGATAGAAGAACGTACAATTCAAAACTCGGGCTTTTTACCAATGGGTCAAGTTGCATCTTGTTATATATTAGCTAAAAAAGGTGATGATCTATATATCATAGATCAACATGCTGCACATGAGCGTGTGCGTTATGATAAGTTGTGTAAGTCTTCTGAATCGATTCCTATGCAATCTATTTTGGTTCCTCAGTATAGTGAGGCCACAGATGATGAAATGAATTTAGTAGAGGAAGAACGAGAAACATTACTTGATCTTGGATTTGATGTAGAGTTAGGTGGTCCTACTAAGATAAAATTAGTAGGGGCTCCAGTAGATTTAGTAGAGTCAAAAGCATTTGAAATTCTGCAATATATATTCTCTTACTTACATGATCATCAACAGCCTACTAAGGCCCAATTACGACATGAAATGTTAGCTTATGCATCTTGTAGAGGGGCCATTAAGGCAGGTCATAATTTAAATATGTATCAAATGACTACCTTAATTGAGGACTTATTTAGTACCGAAAAACCATATGTATGTCCTCATGGTCGTCCTACGATTATCAAATTTACACCTGATGAATTAGGTAAATTATTCTTACGGTCTTAATATGAATATATTAACTACAGCTCAAAAATCTAATGAGGCCATTCAAGAGGAAGCCAAAGCTTTGGCTTCCTCTATGCATATGGCCTATATAAAAAGAGGAAAATTATCTATACCAGCATTATTTAATGCTCATCCATGTGATTTTATTGCTGTTCTTTCTGGTAATGGCTTAACTATTCATTTTCCTGATAATCAGCAACATAGCTTTCATTTATCCATGGCTCAATTGCGTATTTTACGCTTACAACGTGGAGATGATGACCACCTTGTAAATGCTATAGAATTGTTAACAACTGAATCATCTAATTCCATATCTATAGTTGATTGTACACTAGGCCTTGGCAGTGATAGTATTATCATGTCCTATGCATTCCCTAGTGCACATATTATAGGATTAGAGGCGTCATATCCTATATGGCTATCTACATGGTTTGGATTGAAACATTATACTCATGAGGATATGACTGTAACAAATGCACTACGTCGTATTGATGCTCGTCATGATAATTTTGAAAGCTTTTTAAAAGGGCTACCTAACGATAGTGTAGATATATTATATTTTGACCCTATGTTTGAAGTTCCTATTGAAGAAAGTCCTCAATTTAAACCGTTGCGTGGGCATACTTCGGAAGGTAGAATCACAGATTCTGTGATTCAGGAAGCTAGGCGCGTTTGTCGATTAGGTTTTATTATTAAAGAACGGCCGTTTAGTTCTGTATTTAAAGATTTTTCACCATCCACATGGGTGGGCGGCAAGTATAGTCGTATAGGATATGGTATTTACAGTAATAAGG
>CABQQJ010000183.1 GCA_902466275.1 uncultured Veillonella sp.
GTTTACCTTCAGTATTGCGTTTTAAATCGTGCAGGCGTTCATTGCTATCGCGCAAGAATGATTTCATCTTCGCTTCGAAAGACTCTATGCTTTGTTTCGATTGAACACGATGAGGACGTTTTTCTTCGTCCATCCCCTCTTTAGGTTGTGTTTGACGAATGGAAAGTCCTATTTTATTACCATCAATAGATAAAACCTTAACCTTTACCGGATCCTCAACTTTTAAAAGGGTATTAATATCTTCGATATATCCATGAGCTACTTCAGAGATATGAACTAACCCTGTTTGCTTTTCTCCTAAATCAACAAATACGCCGAATTTTGTAATACCTGATACGGTACCATCAATAATGTTACCAACTTCGATTGCCATGCAACCTCCTAATTAATGCGGAAACCTTAAACTACAAACTGATGCAAAGAAAAAATAATAGAATACACTCTATTTTACATATGGTACTTCACCAGGCTTTACCAATCCTAACTCCTCACGAGCAACCCCTTCTATGGTCTTTGGATCTTGTAACCTAGCCTTTTCCTGTTCTAACTCTTCATTTCGCTGCTGTAACTCTTGCAATTGTTGCTCTATATGTTGTTTTTCTTGATATACAGCCACCAAGCGATAAGCCTGCCCTAACAGTAACAGCACCATAATCCCTATGCCAATTCGCTTGATCCACATGAGGATAATACGCTGATCCTGTGCTTTGCGATTAGGACGAACCCGTTTGCGTGGCCTTTTTGGGCGTTGTACATCCATAGTGTCCTGAGTCATAATGTCCCCCAAATATTCATCATCTGTATACTGTCATTTTTAGATTATACCACATAACAGAGCTTGGGACTAAAGAAAATTACAGATATTTCTCATTAAGAACGATAACATAAATCCGTATAAATTTAAAACTCCATATGCAATGTAAACTTTCTATATACAAAAGTAAATATCCACTTACATAGTCTCAGCCTTTGCAACATGTTCACGAATGACAGCACAAGAAGCTTTAAATAAGGCTAGCTCTTCATTGGTTAGTTGCAGTTCAAAAACATCTTCGATACCATCTTTACCAATAACAGCAGGAGTAGATGCAAATATTCCTTCTTCTCCATATTGTCCATTTAAATAACAGGAGCAAGGCAATACCTTCTTTTCATCATGGAATACGGCGCGAATCAATTCTGTGGTAGCACTCGCAATACCAAACTCCGTAGAACCTTTACCAGCTAGTACATGATAGCCACCAATTTTAACATCATCTAGTACTTTTGTATGGTCAAGTTTAGGAAATCTATGAGGTAGCTCTCGATATAATTCTAAAAGTGGTTTACCTTGTACACAGACATGGGACCACGGCACCATGGCACTACCTCCATGTTCACCTAAACAGTAGGCCGTAATAGAGCGATTACTAATAGTAAAGATATGAGCTAATTCTTTTTGCAATCTAGCTGAATCTAGAGCGGTTCCCGTTGAAATAATACGCTTAGGATTCCACTCAAGATGTTTACATAAATAGGTAGCTACCACATCAGCAGGATTAGAAATTGAAATGATGAAACCTTGAAAAGAAGACTGCTTAATACGTGGAATAACGTCTTTTAGTACAGCCACTGTTTCACCAAGGCTCTCAAGGCGATCCTGATACAAATTCGGCAAAGGCCCCGCACTAAAAACGAGGATATCACAATCTCCACATTCTTCAATAGGGCCTGAGGTAGCAGTTACTTGATGTGGAATATAGCTAACGGCATCATTAATATCCATAGCTTGCGCCTGAGCTTTTTTCTCGTCAATATCCATCAAATATAATTCATCAACCTCACCTTGCAAGGCTAAAGAAAATGCCACATGAGAGCCTACATGGCCAGTGCCAATAATACCTACCTTACGTAACTTCATAAGAGCCTCCATACCTTAGCATAAAACGATAGCATATCCTCAAATGCCAATTATTTAAATCACGTATATCTGTATATGATTTATCTTAATAGAATCATAACTCATTTAAATTCATCTCATCCAAATTGAGTGGGAACAAATCTTTTCCTTCCATCGCTTGAGGAGATTTTTCTAAATATTGTTTACGCATGGACCATAAAATATCCAAATCTGTAGGATCCAATTTTGATAATGCATATATCATAGTAAAGTCAGAACCATAGTGCCCACGTAAGCTATCAGGTACACCCTTAGAGCCTTCACCACTAATGCGGTTATTAAAGAACCCTTGGATACGACGATTATCTAAATCTATAATAATAAAACCTGATCCATCATACACATATAATGTATGATTAACACGTTTTAATGCACGTACTGTATTCGTAATAAAATACTGGTCCTTCAAATCAATGAGGGACGACTCATAACCAGAATGGTAAAAGTCACCATAATAATGGGCCCCTCCATCAGTAGACTCCAACAAGCCTTTAAATTCTTTTTGCTCTTCAGCACTGAAATCGGATAAAGATTTTAGCTTTGTTATATTCCGTAAACCTCGTTGGTAATCATCCGATTTAGTTGGCTCTATATGTTGCCCCCTAAAGGTTATTGGCATTAAACGAAGTGCATTATCAGATAAATTATAAATCCCTAGTCCTTCATAACCTAAGAAATACACTTGTGATCCACTAGTCTTCATAGCTAATATTCGTTTTGAAATAATGGCATCACTAGAATTAACCAGTGTATGCGCTTCTGGATCAATACGTACTGTTTTACTATCATAATTTGCTCCTACAGCAAGCCAGTAAGATATCCCCATTATAATAAGTGCCAGTACAAATAATCCAATACGTTTTATATTCATCTACGCTCTCCACGACTTTCCAATCATAAAACGTAAAAGCATGCGTACAATATGTATCGTGTTTACAGTGTATCTAACATTAGATTATATACGATTCTAGCTTATGCACCCAATTGAGCTAATCGGTCAGCAATCTTAATCCCTTTATATGTGAATGTTGGTAATAGCTGAGATAGCGGTTCTAGTACAAAATTACGATTCCAAAAATGAGGATGCGGTATCACAAGACTTTCATCACACAGAGAAATCATTTTCCCCTCTGTATCGTACACTAAAATAATATCCAAATCTAATGTGCGAGGTCCCCAATGAATCAATCGTTTTCGTCCAGCCGCCTGCTCTAATTGCTGAATAAGGCTGAGCATTTGATGTGGTTCTAGAGTGCTTTCACAAGACCATACGCCATTAACAAAAGTGTCTTGTTCCGTATATCCCCACGGCTCAGTTTCAATCAGAGGAGAAGTGACTAGCCTGGAAATTGCCTCATGATGTAGTAAGGATTGAAAAGCAGAACTGATGTAGCCT
>CABQQJ010000184.1 GCA_902466275.1 uncultured Veillonella sp.
TCCTCTTCTGTAATAACATGACCACGGCGGAACGGCGTATCTTTCACCTCGCCGATAACGATGCGAACTAAATCGTGTAATAATGCATGCCCTACGGCATCTTGTGTTCTAATAGATTTCATAATATCTTCCTCTATAATTTCTATAATCTGGTATTCTATCTAAATCTCTTACTAAATAATCATATAAAAATCGATGTATTTACGCTGTAACTCAAGTCACCTTATTCGCTTAGATTAGATAACCCAGAGCATACGCGCCAATACTACGCCAAACCAGCAAAGAATTAACCCGCCTACAACTTGTACAAAGCCATAGAATAAGGCTTGTACATAGGACTCAGCCATCATGAGTTGTAGCATTTCAAAGGCAAAGGTAGAAAAGGTGGTGAAAGCACCAAGACCGCCTACAACAAGGAAGAATCTAGCCCATTGTGGTAAATCTGGCTTTTGCATGTAGAGGCCTAACACGAGACCGATGATGAGGCAACCGATAAGGTTAACTACGACCGTACCATACGGAAAGGAGCTCACCTTTGTCATCACCCATTCACCAAGAGCCATGCGGCATAATGCACCAACAGCTCCACCGAGAGCAACGGCTATATATTTTTCCATAAGGCCTCCTCTATTTACAACAACATATTAACTGCTTTGGTCACAGTACCAAAGTATATAGGTAGTAAGACTTTCACAATTCGTGTAATTATCTGTAATAACCGATAATTATCTAGTTTTCTATATTAGTCAATCGCCAACAGTCTCAGTATACTATATTTAGAGAGTAGGGAAAAGGAAGGAGTCCCTATGAACCCCTCGGCTACACCGCTCACCGAACTGCGGATCAACACGTACGAAGACCCGTTTTTACAACATCAATATGTTTGTTTAGGTCATAAAATCGCCATTATTCGTGTGTCCCTAAATATGTCTCAACAAGAGTTAGCTCGTCACATTGGTATCAGTCGTAGTTATTTAAGCAAATTAGAATGTGGTACAGGAATTTCAGGCATGTCTTTGGAAATTTTATTTAAAATTGCCCAAGCCTTTCAAATCAACGTAGGTCAGCTCGTAAGACTGCGTGTTATAGATTATAAAAACTGTAATGCGCACCTAACATCACACTATAAACGGCTAGAGCTTCTGAACCACACCAAGAGAACGTCTCGAAACCAAACAAAAGCAAACTAATCCGATAGTCTAAAACAACGGTTAATTAAATACAACAAATGATAACTAATTTATATCAAGATGCTCTAAGTACTCTAAATGAAAATTGAATTAAATATTCAAAATAATAATTAAAAAAGCTCCACCATTGGCGGAGCCTCTCATATGTCATTATGCCCATTGCATCAGCATCAGCATCAGCAGGCATTATACTTCATTAAGTTTTTTATGTTGTACTTCCGCATTTGCTTTTTTGAAGATAAATGCATTGTTGATATGCTGACGCATAGCTGTTTCTGCAGCTACTTCGTCGTGACGTTCAATAGCGTCTACGATTTGATCATGTTCATCATCACAGTCATGTGTACGTACAGCATTGAAAGAACTGATGTACATGTCACGATTAACGCGTTCACGGAAACCTGCTAGATAATCTACAATACGTTCATTGCCAGAGTAATGAGCAATCATTGTATGGAATCGGCTGTTTACATCAACACGTTCTGTGGCATCTTCAATTTCATGCATTTCTTTACAAAGGGTTCTTAGCTCTTGTACTTGCTCAGGTGTAGCATGACGAGCACATAATCTAGCACCAAGTCCTTCCATTACTTCACGAACTTGGTAAAGTGCTACGATTTCTTCTGGCGTGTCAGCTTTTACAGTAACACCTTTCCAAGGAACGATAACTACGAGATTATCTTTAGCCAATTTGCGGAATGCCTCACGCACAGGTGTAGCACTCACTTGTAATTGTTCTGCAATCTTTACTTCGTTAAGCTTCTCTTGAGGCATCAATTCGCCCGTTAAGATAGCTGTTTTTAATGTTAAATATACTTGTTCACTGAGAGGTAATCTTTCGATAGAATCCACTGCGGACAATTTGTATTTATCTTTTGAACTTTGTCTTCCCATTACTAGCCCCTAAACCTTACTAACCATTCGTGCTTTCAGACTTTCAAAGAACGGTTAAAATGAGTATAATATAGTATACAACATATCTTAGAAAGTATGTTGTGCGAAATTAAGTGCATACATTACAATTATAGAACTCATCATTAAGACTGTCAATTTAACTATAGATAATAGCTATATCTCATTTTTGAAAGTAAGGAAGTATACTATGAGCCGTTGTTTGATTATCATCAACCCTGTCTCAGGAGGCGGTGCAGCGCGCCGTTACGCCCTCGATTTACAATGGAAATTGAGTACCTTGTTCGAAACGATTGAGGTCAAATTCACCAGAGGCGAAGGCGATGCTACACGTTTTGCTAAGGACGCTTGTGAACGCGGGTTTGATGCCGTATTCTGCATGGGTGGTGACGGCACTGTTAACGAAACCGTTAATGGTATTGCCCAAGGTGGATTCTCCTGTACCTTTGGGTTTATCCCCGTTGGTACAGTAAATGATATGTCTCGTGCGCTCGGCATTCACCAAAATCCAACGCAAGCTATCAGGCGTATCGATATCAATGAAACTCGAACCATTGATATCGGCCGTTGTAATGATCGATATTTCTGCAATAATATTGCAGCTGGTGTTATTCCTAAGGTTGTGGATGAAGTTACGCCAAAGGAAAAAAGCATACTCGGCCCTCTCGCGTATTTCTTGAGAGCAGGCCAAGCGTTGTTCACTACAAAGGACTACACGTACCGCATCAAAACAGAGAACGACGATTTCATCTGCAAATCCCCTCTCGTTTTAGCCCTACTTACCAATGTAGTGTCTAGCTTTGAACGTTTTATGCCAGAAGCCTCTGTAGATGATGGTTATATGCGTATCATTATCTTCAAGGAATATTTTATCCTCGATATTCTCAGCGTATTACCACTCATTATCAGTGGTGCCATCTATAATTCTCGTTATACAACGACATTAACGGTGAAAAAAGCTCATATCGAACTTCTATCTGACGTCGATGATTTATCGACCAATATGGATGGTGATGCAGGTCCGGATATGCCTGTGGATATTGAAGTATTGCCACGCGTACTCAAAGTATTTGCACCTGCAAAACACAAAAAGAAAAAAGCCTTAAATCTGCCTAAACTACCACATATATAACAAGTAATTGGTAACACAAAAGCTCTCTATCAACGAATAGAGAGCTTTTGTGTTTATTAATTTATAAGAATCTATACACTTTAGTCCACGATGAT
>CABQQJ010000185.1 GCA_902466275.1 uncultured Veillonella sp.
TTACAATATGAGAAATTTCTTCCATAGAACCAGACATTTCAGTCAAAATACCTACTAGCTTACGACCATTCACAAGAATATCATTAGGCCACTTTATCCCCGCATCAGTGAGTCCCATCTTATGAAAGGCCTTTGTTAAAGCCACTGCAGCCATCAAAGTACACTTTGGAGCCTCTACAGGTGGAAAATCAGGGCGTAAAATCAAGCTAAACCACAAGCCCTTGCCAAATGGAGAATACCAACCACGAGATAAGCGCCCACGACCAGCAGCCTGTTCCTCAGTAACCACAACCGTGCCTTCTTCTGCACCTTGTTGAGCTAAACGACGAGCTTCTAAGTTCGTAGACTCCGTAGTATCCATATAAACATATCGTTTACCAAATACATCTGTTTTTAAGATTTGTTTCATTGCCAAGGGGCTCAACAAATCAGGTTCTTCCAATAATCGATACCCTCTCTTGGTATAAGATTCAATTTTGTAGCCTTTTTGACGTAACGCCTTGATATGTTTCCAAATAGCTGTGCGCGAAACATGGCAGGCTTCGGACATATCTTGTCCCGATACGAAACTACCTTGGTTTTGTCTCAAGAATTCTAGCACTTCATCACGCATAGTTTAGAGCCCCTTTCTTTGTCAACCTAGGTTTACAATTCGATTGTACAAGTGTACCTTGTAAAATGCAAGGATTATTTAAAATAATTAATGGTATAATGTATATAGTATAAAGGTATACATAAAAAAATAGATAACAATAATGCTATCTATTATCCTTCGGAGAGATATATGAAACAGTTTACATTAGAAGAGAAAAATCAAGTTTTAGAGAACCCTTTTATCCATATTCATCGAAAACTGGATGTACTACTCAATATAGGGAAGTTACTAATGGAATGTGGGGCAAATACAAATCGAATCATTGAGGAAATGCTAAAAGCCGCAACATTTATGGGAATTCCTCATGATTACTTAAATATCCATATTTCATATACCACTATTATGGTCAATCTATTACACAAAGAACGATCCATAACTGTATTTAGAAAAACACCAGTTCACATTCCGAATATGGCTATGATTAACGCCGTATCAAAGCTCACATGGCGCGCATTTGAGCGACATTACTCACTAACGACCTATGAACGACTAATTGCCAAACTGGATACAACTATACCAACGTATCCAAACTGGATAAAAGGACTAGCTTGTGCACTAGGATCGGCAGGTCTTGCATACCTTTACAGTGGCGATATTATCGCATTCATCGTTACCATCATATGTTCTAGTATTGGTTATTTTACGCGCACCCTATCAGGCAGATTAGGGCTTAATGAATATGTAGGAATCGCATTAGGCGGATTTGGTGCCATGATATCGGCTTACGCTTTTTATAGTCATGTAAATAATGAATCCTTACTATATGTACTCGTTTGCTGTACCTTGTTCATGATTCCTGGGGTACCATTGATCAATTGTGTCATCGATATCATTAATAATCATATTTTATCGGGCATGACACGCGCTATAAGAACACTACTCATCGTGGGTAGCATGACTTTAGGTATGGCTATGGCACTCTACTTTAGCCCTGCACCAGCATTTAATTTTGTTGATATTAAACCTCATGTTATTTCCATAGAGCAAGTTATCGGTTCTTTTACAGCTGCGGCCGCTTTTGCGGTACTTTTTAATGCTCCTGTCAGACTATTAGTATCCATTGGTATTGGTGGCGTACTATGTGTATGTATTCGCAATATACTATCCGTAGAATTAGGATTTTCTACACCAGGTGCTACCTTTATTGGTGCTGCCATTATGAGTATTATTTTTGTAAAAGTTTCTACTTGGTTAAAAACATCTAGCACTATCATTATCGTACCGTCTGCCATCGCATTAATGCCCGGTATATTGTACTACCGATTTCTCTTCGACATGTTACACATCAATGCATTAAATGATGCTAGTCTAATCCTTATGATACAAAATGGTGTAACTGGCACATTTACAACTATAGCTATAGCAATCGGTGTAGCTATACCAAATGTTTTGGCACAAAAATATTTGCAAAAACTAAAAGAACAACGCATGACAGAACTTCTTGCCACACGTCATATAAACGATGGACAGTAAAAAAGAGCTAGCCTTTTTAGAAGGCTAGCTCTTTTTCATTTGGACAAAATCCATTATTTAATTTCATTAGATGATGCTTCACTAAGATCTGCTACAGTACTAGTTGTTTCTTTAGCATCAACACTATCTGGTACTACGCTACCTTCTACTTCAGAAGCTACTTTAGGCTCCTCAGCTTCAGGTTCTTTTGTTGTACCATATTTGTAAAGATTATCTACCGCTTTCGCATCGATTGTTTCCTCTTCTAACAAAGCATTTGCCATGTCATGTAAGAATTTTTCATTATCGCTAAGAAGTTTTGTTACATCTTTATAAGCTTCTTCTACGATACGATGAATTTCAGAGTCGATTTTCGCAGCGATTTCTTCACTATAGTTGCGCTCATGGCCCAGGTTTTTTCCTAAGAAGATTTGTTCTTGTTGTTCACCAAATACGATAGGACCAAGCTCATCGCTCATCCCCCAACGCGTTACCATAGCGCGAGCAGTATTAGTTACGCTTTGCAAGTCACCTGAAGCGCCTGTACTGATTTCATCTAAAATCAAGGCTTCTGCAATTCGACCACCAAGAGCGACTCGAATATCTGCTAATAATTGAGATTTTGTTTTGTAGTTTTGTTCCTCTGTAGGAAGCATCATAGTGTAACCACCTGCTGCGCCACGAGGAATGATTGTTACCTTATGAACAGGATCTGCATGAGGCAATAGATGTGCTACGATGGCATGACCAGATTCATGGTATGCTGTTAATTTACGATCCTTATCGCTCACAATATGACTGCGGCGTTCAGGTCCCATGCTAACCTTTTCACTGGCTTCTTCAACTTCAGCCATAGTAATTACTTTTTTGTTAAGACGAGCCGCCAAAAGAGCTGCTTCGTTTAACAAGTTATTCAAGTCAGCACCAGTAAAGCCTGGAGTTTTCTTAGCAATTGTTTTCAAGTCTACATCGTCAGCTAATGGCTTGTTACGAGCATGTACTTTTAAGATTGCTTCACGACCGCGTAAGTCTGGACGACCTACGATAACCTGACGGTCAAAACGACCTGGACGCAACAGCGCTGGGTCAAGAATATCTGGACGGTTTGTAGCAGCGATAGTAATAATACCTTCATTGGCACCGAAGCCATCCATTTCAACGAG
>CABQQJ010000186.1 GCA_902466275.1 uncultured Veillonella sp.
ATTCGTCAAACTAATGTAACAGCTGGCGAAGCTGGTGGTATCACTCAACATATTGGTGCGTACCAAGTTCGCTACAAGGATAATAAAATCACATTCCTTGATACACCAGGTCATGAAGCATTTACTGCTATGCGTCTACGCGGTGCGAAATCTACGGATATTGCAGTTCTTGTAGTCGCTGCCGACGACGGTGTAATGCCGCAAACTATCGAGGCTATTAATCATGCGAAGTCTGCAGATGTACCTATTATTGTAGCCATCAACAAAATGGATAAACCAGGTGCTAACCCAGACCATGTTAAACAACAATTGTCTGAACATGGCCTTTTACCAGAAGAATGGGGCGGCGATGTAATCATGGTTCCAGTATCTGCTAAACAAAAACAAGGTATTGATGACTTACTTGAAAATATCTTGCTCGTAGCAGAAGTTATGGAATTGAAAGCGAACCCTAACCGTAAGGCATATGGCGTAGTTATCGAGGCTCAACTTGATAAAGGTCGTGGTGCTGTATGTACTGTCTTGGTACAAAAAGGTTCTCTTCGTGTAGGTGATACAGTACTTGCTGGTACTGCATACGGTAAAGTACGTGCCATGACAAATGAGCGCGGTGAAAAAGTAAAAGTTGCTCGTCCGTCTATGCCGGTAGAAATTTTGGGCTTCTCCGAAGTTCCACAAGCTGGTGAAATCATCAATGGTATGGATGATAACGAAGCACGTGCAATTGCTGAAAAACGTATTGCTAAGCAACGGGTTCAAGAATTGCAAGCTACACATAAAGTTACATTAGATGATATTTTCAACCAAATTCAACAAGGCGAGTTGAAGGATCTTAATATTATCATCAAAGCCGATGTTCAAGGTTCTGTAGAAGCATTGCGTCAATCTTTAGAAGGCATCAAAAACCCTGAGGTACGTATTGTTATCGTTCATGCTGCAGTAGGTGCTATTAATGAATCGGATATCATGTTGGCATCTGCATCTAATGCGATTGTAATGGGCTTTAATGTACGCCCTGATGCTAATGTTCGACGTGCAGCGGAACAAGAAAAGGTTGACTTGCGTACATATCGTGTAATTTATGATGCTATCAATGACGTTGAATCTGCTATGCGCGGTATGTTGGCGCCTCAATTTAAAGAGGTTGTCGTAGGTCGTGCAGAAGTGCGTCAGGTTATTTCCACACCAAAGGCTATTGTAGCTGGCTCTTATGTAACAGAAGGTCGTATTACTAACGACTCTGAAGTTCGTTTAATTCGTGACGGCATCGTTGTATTTGAAGGTAAGGTTGATTCTTTACGTCGATTTAAAGATGAAGTTAAGGAAGTTAAAACATCCTTTGAATGTGGTATCTCCTTAGAAGGATACCGCGACATCAAGGAAGGCGACGTTATTGAAGCTTACTTGATGGAAGAAATTGCACCTCAATTATAGGAGGTTTATATGAGTGATGTTCGTGTCAGAAAATTACAAGAATTTATCAAACAAGAGGTAAGTCAAATGTTGATGCGCGGATTGAAAGATCCGCGTATCGGCTTCACTACTATTACCGATGTTCATGTAACAGGTGATTTACGTGAAGCTACGATTTATGTCTCCTTGTTTGGTTCCGATAAGGAAAAAGAAGATACCCTTATCGCATTAAAGCATGCAGCAGGTCATATTCGTACAGAGCTTGGTAAAGTACTTAAATTACGCCATATTCCTTCCATCACCTTTGATAAGGATACGTCTTTAGACTATAGCATGCATATTGAATCCCTTTTGAATGAAATCAAAAAGGATGAAGAAATAAATTAACAAAAAGGATACAGAACATGAGTAAGATTACTATTAATCAATTACATATGGCTCTGTGTGAAGCTAATTCTATTATGCTAACCGTCCATATTAGACCTGATGGTGATGCTATTGGGTCCATGGTAGCCTTTTACGAAGCCCTTGTAGGACAAGGTAAAACTGTATATATGGTAGTGGATGATGTAGTTCCTGAGAAGTACACATTCTTACGATATACGGACCACATTCATGATGTAGCGTATTTTGAAACTAATCCAGTTGATATTGATATGCTTATGGTTTTGGATGCTAGCACGTATGAGCGAATTGGCAAAGTAGGTGCACTTTGGAGTGCACCTATTTTTAATATAGATCACCATATTTCTAATACAGAATTCGCGGACCATCTATATTTAAAGCCTGACTTTGCTGCTACTGGTGAAATTGTTACCGACTTATGTACAAAATGGAATTGGCCTATCACTGAATCTATGGGTACTGCATTATATATGGCGATTGCTACAGATTGTGGTTTCTTTAAATTTAGCAATACTACAGCAAATACTCTTGAGATGGCTGCCAAATGTGTAGCTGCAGGGGCTAGACCAAATGTTATTTCTGAAACCATAGAAGCCGTATCTGCCAGTCGTTTAGAATTAACAAAACAAGTTATGCAAACTATCGAGTTTTACAAGAATGATACGATTGCTACCATCGAGTTGAATCGTGAGGCTATGACTATTCTTGGCGATGATACAGATGGTTTTGTAGATATTATTAGAAATGTTGATACTGTAGACGTGGCAATTTTATTAAAAGCAGAAGCTGATGATATAACACGTGTAAGTTTACGTTCCAAAGGTATTGATGTGAACGTTGTAGCAAGCCATTTTGGTGGTGGTGGTCATATTCGTGCTGCAGGTTGCACTATTAATCTACCATTAGAAGAGGCAAAACAAGCTCTCATTGAGGTAATTTAATAATGGATGGGATATTACCATTTTTAAAACCACCTGGCATTACAAGCCATGATGCCGTTGCTATTTGTCGTCGTATTCTAAAGGAAAAGCGCATTGGTCATAGCGGTACATTGGATCCTATGGCTTATGGTGTATTGCCTGTGTTTCTTGGTAAGGCTACGCGCCTTATAGAATACACGGATGAATTTGATAAAACCTATGTAGCAGAATGTAAATTGGGTACTTTTACAGATACTGAAGATAGCTCAGGACAACCTGTATTGCCAGATAATGATATGCTATTGCGAGATGGTATTGTATTGAATCGAGCTATTCAATCTACAGAAATCTCAGCAACTATGGTTAAACCAACCTTTGAAGAACTGGTTAGTATCTTGAAAAAATTTGCAGGTATTCAGGACCAAAGACCGTCTAAGTATTCAGCTATTAAAGTAAACGGCATTCGAGCTTATGAATATGCTCGTAAAGGTATTCCTGTAGAACTGCCATTACGTCAAATTCAT
>CABQQJ010000187.1 GCA_902466275.1 uncultured Veillonella sp.
ACGAATCTTAACACATTGTAATGCTGGTGCATTAGCTACAGGTGGTTTAGGAACAGCACTCGGTGTTGTCCGTAAATTACATGAAAATGGACAATTGGAACGCGTGTATGCTGATGAAACACGTCCATTATTACAAGGTGCTCGACTCACAGCCTTTGAACTTTACGAGGATGGTATTCCTATTACTCTTGAAACAGATAATATGGCAGCCTATGCGATGCAACATGGGTTAATTGATGCCGTTATCGTCGGTGCTGACCGCATCACTACAAAAGGAGATGTAGCCAATAAAATTGGTACCTATGGTGTGGCTGTACTAGCTAAATTCCACAATATTCCGTTCTATGTAGCCGCTCCTTATAGTACATTTGACTTTATTCTGGAAAATGGTGGAGATATTCCTATTGAGATGCGCAACGATGATGAAGTAACCGCTTTACACGGTGTTCAAACAGCCCCTAGTGGTATTGGTGTACTTAATCCTGCATTCGATGTAACACCTCATGAGCTTGTAACAGCGATTATTACCGAAGAGGGAGTATTGACTCCAAATTATGAAGAGTCAATCGATAAGCTACGCCAGATTGTAGAATCTAAATAGCCTATTATCTTAATGATTAGCTTATTAAGCATTCTATATATAAGAAATATATTATCTATATAAGTAAGCATCTACAACGATATTAACAAAATTATATAGTATCAATAAATCTAAGTAGATTTACTATCAACCATTTATTTTATTGTATCTACTTGTATGAGTAAAAGGAGATATTATGCAATCTTTAATTAGAGATATAAATTTAGCAACAGAAGGTCGCAAAAAAATTGATTGGGTTTCTAACTTTATGCCTACATTAAACACATTAGGTGACCGTTTTGAAGCAGAACAAACTTTCAAAGGCCAAACAATTGTTGTTAGTGTTCACTTGGAAGCAAAAACAGCATATCTTGCAACGGTTTTAAAACGCGGTGGTGCTGATGTTATCGTAACTGGCTCTAATCCATTGTCTACACAAGACGATGTTGCCGCAGGCCTTGTAGATATGGGTATTACTGTATATGCTTGGTATGATTGTACAGATGAAGAATATTTTGATTTCCTTCATAAAGCATTAGATCATAAACCACATATCATCATCGATGACGGTGGTGACCTTGTTAATTTATTACACACAACACGTACTGATGCAAAAGAACGTTTGTTAGGTGGTAGTGAAGAAACTACAACAGGTGTACATCGTTTATATGCATTAGAGAACGCTAAACAATTAACATTCCCTATGATTGCTGTAAATGACTCTTACTGTAAATATCTTTTCGATAATCGTTATGGTACTGGCCAATCTGTTTGGGACGGTATCATGCGTACTACTAACTTAACTGTAACAGGTAAAAATGTTGTCGTAGCTGGTTACGGTTGGTGCGGTAAAGGCGTTGCTATGCGTGCAAAAGGCCTTGGTGCACACGTATATGTAACTGAAGTAGATCCAATTAAAGCTATAGAGGCTGTATTTGATGGCTTCAAAGTATTGCCTATGATTGAAGCCGCTAAGGTTGGGGATATCTTCTGTACTGTAACAGGTTGTAAAGATGTTATTGTAAAAGAGCATTACAAAGTGATGAAAGATAAAGCAATCATGTGTAATGCAGGTCACTTCGACTGCGAAGTAAATGTAGCTGAATTAGCTGATCTTGCTGTAAGCCATGAGCGTGTTCGTCAAAATATTGAAGGCTATACAATGGCTGATGGTCGTAAACTCTATGTATTGGCTGAAGGCCGTCTAGTAAACCTTGCAGCTGGCGATGGTCACCCTGCAGAAATTATGGACTTGTCCTTTGCTATGCAAGCCCTTGCTGCAGAGTATATCTTGAAAAACGGTAAAGAAATGGATCCAAAAGTATACGTATTGCCTCATGAATTAGATGTGGAAATCGCTAAACTTAAATTGAACTCCATGGGCTATGATTTAGATTCTTTAACACAAGAACAAATCGATTACCTAACAAAAGTAAACTAATACTGTATTGAAATATAATGGTTTCTGTAATACATTTTGTATCTAAACTATTACTAGCTTTCAAATTAAACAAATATAACCGAGCTATCATGGCTCGGTTATACCTATGAGGGAAGACTATGTCTGATTTATTGATTACTCATGTAGACGTCCTCACCGATGAGGGAGTTCTAAAAAATCATGCCATTGAAATTAAAAATGGTTATATTACAGCTATTTTAAACGATAGTGAAGCTGAAAAGGTAAAAGTCTCTGCTAAGGAAGTACTAGACGGTAAAGGTCAATTGGCCGCTCCAGGTCTCGTCAATACACATACGCATATAGCGATGGGATTATTCCGTAACTATGCTGATGATTTAGAACTTATGGATTGGCTTGAAACAGCGATTTGGCCAACGGAAGCTAAATTAAATGACGATCTGGTTAAATGGGGTACACAACTAGGTATTGCAGAGATGCTACGTTCTGGTACAACTACATTTAGCGATATGTATTTCTTTATGAATACTACAGCTGAAGTGGTAAAAGAAACGGGCATTCGCGCTGTATTATCACGTGGCTTAGCCGGTGTAGCTCCAACAGCAGATCAAGCATTAGTTGAAAATGCTGACTTATTCCGCACTTGGAACGGCTTTGATAATGACCGCATCAAAGTATTGCTTGGACCACATGCGCCATATACTTGTCCAGATGCTTACATGGAAAAGGTTATCACCTTATCTCATGAGTTAAACTGTGGTATTCACATGCATTTGTCCGAAACAAAAGGGGAAGTGGAGAATGTTATAAAAGCGACTGGCAAGACACCAATCGCCCATATGCATGATTTAGGTTTGTTCTGGAATACTACCTTGGCCGCACACTGTGTTCATGTTACAGATGAAGATATGGCTATTATGGCTGAAAATAATGTAGCAGTAGCACATAATCCACAATCTAACCTAAAATTAGCAAGTGGTATTGCACCAGTTCCTGAAATGATCGGGAAAGGTATTACTGTTGGGCTTGGTACGGATGGTTCCGCATCTAATAATAACGCGGATATGCTCGAAGAAGTACGCCTTGCTGCTACTCTACATAAAGCACGTCTCTACGATCCTAAAGCCATTCCTGCACAAGCAGCTTGGCATATGGGCACTGTAGAAGGAGCAAAAGCCCTTGGTTATACAGACCTTGGTGTTTTAGCGAAAGGTTATCGAGCAGATATCGTACTATATGACGTAACTGGTATGCACT
>CABQQJ010000188.1 GCA_902466275.1 uncultured Veillonella sp.
TGCTCTAACGAGCACAGCTTTCATACCTGCTAGAGCCGTCTCTAGCCAGGGTTGTACAAGTATTATCTATGGATAGTAATCTATGGGACGGAGTTGGGAAAAGTAGGGCAGTAGAAGATGGAGGAGTGAAACGACGACAGATTCACTGCATCACTTTCTTCCGAACGTAAGATTTACCGAGCTGCGAAGCAGAGAAGGGAAATCCACAGTGAGGAAGCAAGTAGGGAAAGTTAAAGGTAATAAGAATTAAGCGACGATAGATTCATTGCATCAACAGTTTTTATATTAATCTTATGAGGGTTTTTCTTGATAATAATCACTTATATATGGTATTCTCATTATGTATGTAAGTGGATGGGAGTGATTATTTTATATGTATAAATATGGCAAGAGTTGTATTAAAAAGTTGTTATATTGTATGGCAATATGTATTGCAATCTTAGCGGTTTCTATTGGGGTTATGTGGGGCCTGTCTTCAGATTACAAGTTATATGGTGTACCAGTACTTAATTACCATCAAATAAATGATGAGAAACACTCCGCTTTAACATTGCATGTGGATCAGTTTAAGGAGCAGATGGAATACCTCCATAATCATGGCTATAATACGATTACATTGAATCAGTTGTATGATTATTTACAAAATGGTTCGGATTTACCAGAGAAGCCTATAGTAATAACATTTGACGATGGTTATGTAGATAATTATGAACATGCATTGCCTATATTAAAAGAATATAATATGAAAGCTACTTTGTTCATGATTAGTGACGCAGCCAATACGCCTGGTTTTGTAAACACTGCACAAATGCACCAAATGGAGTCTGCTGGTTTTGACATTCAAGGGCATACAAATCATCATAAGATACTAACTCATATGGATCCTACGGAATTGCCTGATGCCATTCTCGGTGGTAAAACATCTATGGAAGGTATCTTAGGAGAACCTAACAATTATTTGGCGTATCCTGGTGGTTTTAATGATATGCTCGTTCAATATGTTACTAAACAGTCTGGGTATAAAATGGCTTTCACAGTCCAACCAGGAACAGTAAAGCCAGGGGATAATTTATATGCTCTAAATCGACTAGCTGTATTCCAAGGAGATACACCGTATTTATCTTTCTGGTTGCGCCTACATTGTGCACCGCTTATTAAGTATACATGGGCATTGCGTGATACATTACGCGATAATGGATGGACGATATTGGCGTCTATTGTGCCTTTATTTTAGGAGGAACTATGTCTTACGAAGTTGTAGCAAGACCATTACGTGTTGCAGTATTAACTGTATCTGATACTCGTACATTAGAAACTGATAAAGGAGGCAACAAAGTTCAAGAATTTTTGGAAGCAGCAAATCATATTGTAGCAGATCGAAAAATTGTAATTGATGATTGTGAGGCTATAATAAATGCTATGACTCCATGGTGTAATGATGAGTCTATTGATGTCATTATATCTACTGGGGGAACTGGTATTGCTATGAGAGATGTTACCATCGAGGCTGTAAATAGCTTATATGAAAAGCATATTCCAGGTTTTGGTGAAATCTTTAGATATTTATCCTATACGGAGGATATTGGAACGAAAGCAATGGCATCTCGTGCAGAAGCTGGTGTTAAGAATAACACTTTGATGTTTTCTATTCCTGGCTCTGTTGGGGCCGTCACCTTAGCGATGAGCAAACTCATCATTCCTGAAATGGGTCATTTGGTGCGGGAAATTACAAAATAATATATATGGAGACTGTTCTTTTGAGAACAGTCTTTTTATATATGATTACAATCAATATTTGATGGATATAAAAGTAGGTAATTGATCCAAAAAATATGAGCATGAGAAGTAAGTGAATTAATTTATCTTGTTTAAAACAATACCATTGCAGTATTGTTTTATTTCGATTATACTAGATTTAGTAATACGTTTGTCCGAGTGCACGAGAAAGGAGACCTTATGAAATTAAATCAGGCCACGGATTATGCATTTCGCATGGTCTTGCATATGGCGCTATTACCTTCGGGATCGAAGATAACTGGTGCTGTATTGGCTGAGCAAGAATTGATTCCAGAACGATTTTTGCTCAAGATTATGCGTAGTCTCATTGCAGCTGGGATTATGAAATCCTTCCGCGGTGTAGATGGCGGGTTTGCCCTCAATCGAGACCCTCAAGAGATTTCATTACTCGATGTAATTAGAGCGGTAGAAGGGGATGCGTATTTACAACGGTGTTTATATGATGTAGGTTCTTGCTCTAAATCTTGTATGGGGCATTGTGCTATCAATGAAGCAATGGGGACGATTCAGCATCAATTAATTGGTCAGTTGAAGGGGGTTAACTTTAAAATCCTTGCTCAACGTGAACAATCTATTGCGGCGGGGTCCTTACCTTTTTTACAAGCACAATGATACAAGGTTTTGGGTAAAAGCTCATCAAGTGATGTAGGTATTTTATTCTAAGGAGGAAAACACATGTTTGAAGCTGTAGATTTAGCCCGATTGCAATTCGCGCTAACATCTATCTATCACTGGTTATTTGTGCCGTTCACACTAGGTATGACAGTGACTGTTGCTGCTTTAGAGTGGACCTATGTGTCGACTGGTAAAGAAGTATACAAAAAAATGGCTAAGTTCTGGGGTAAATTGTTCCTAATTAACTTTGCCATGGGTGTGGTGACTGGTATTGTTCAGGAATTCCATTTCGGTATGAACTGGGCAGAATATTCTCGTTTTATGGGTGACATTTTTGGTGCCCCATTGGCCCTTGAAGCATTAATGGCATTTTTCTTGGAATCTACATTCATGGGCGTTTGGATTTTCGGTTGGGACCGCTTACATAAATGTGTTCACGCCCTTGTAGCTACATTTGTAGCGTTAGGTACTAACTTATCTGCGTTCTGGATTCTCGTAGCAAACTCCTTTATGCAACATCCTGTAGGCTTTGTATTACGCAATGGCCGTGCAGAGATGGAAAATTTCCTGACCATCGTTCAAAATGGCTATGTACCTGGACAATTTTTCCATATCGTATTGAATGGTTTATTAACAGCTGGTGTAATTATTATGGCAATCAGTGCATGGCACTTATTGCGTAATAATGCGACAGAATTCTACCGTCGTTCTGCTAAATGGGGCATGGTTATTGCCCTTGTATTCGGTACTTTAGGCGCATTAGCTGGTCATCACCAAGGTCAGTACATCACAAAA
>CABQQJ010000189.1 GCA_902466275.1 uncultured Veillonella sp.
ACTTGATTCCAAGTTTTGTACTCACCAGAGAAGATTTTAATGATTTCTTCTTTAGTAAGGTTGTCTTTAATTGCATAAAGAGGGTTTTCAGGATTTACTGCAATTGTCAACGCATCAATACCTACTTTGATTTCGTTGTAATCTTTGATTTTTGCTTTTTCGCTGTCTTTTACTTCTCGTGCCACTAAACCGAAGTCCGCAGTGCCGTCAATAACAGCCTTGATACCCGTACCAGAACCACCAGAAGATACATAAATAGTAATATCTTTATCTGGTAAAGAACTATCTGCATGATTCCAAGTTTTATTTTTCTCTGTGAAATCTGTAGCAATTTTAGAAATAACTGGTGCCAATGTGGAGGAACCATTATATGTCAATTGTGTAGGCTGAGCATTTTGATTGGAACCACAACCTGCAGAAATAAGCATTGCTGCACCAACACAAGCAGCAAGAATTGCACGTTTAGTAAAACCTTTCATAGCAAAACTCCTTAATAACGAATAATAATTTTTAAATAACAGTATGATTATAACAAAATAAATCTATTAATTCCAATACAACTCTAACACTATAGACTGCTGTATTTATGTAGTTTAAAAATCCTTATCATACTGAAAGTCATATTTATACTATATACATTTTACTGCAACATAACTATATTATAAATTATTTTTATAACATTAACGCTTACTTTTATCTTATAAATCATTTACATGAATCCTATGAAAATGTTAGTATTATCAATGCAACAGGATTTAGTTATTAATAAAGAAAGGTAATAACTATGTTTTCATTTCTACAACCCAAAGAGGCAAAATCATCAGTGCCACAAAGCATGATTATGAATCTATATTATAAATATAGATTCCAATCATTAATTGGTATTTTTATAGGTTATGCTGCGTACTATATTGTTCGTAATAACTTTGCCTTATCAACACACTTTTTATCAGATATCCTCCATATGAGCAAAACAGAAATTGGTTTGCTATCTAGTGGTATGCTTATCGCTTATGGTCTAAGTAAAGGCTTTATGAGTAGTCTTGCGGACAAAGCAAGTCCTGCCAAGTTTATGGCTTTCGGTCTCATTTGCTGTGCAATTATCAATATCTTTATGAGCTTTGCCGATAGTCTCGCCTTCTTCTTAGTTTTAGTAGTACTAAATGGCTTTTTCCAAGGATTTGGTGTAGGACCATCCTTTATCACCTTAGCTAAATGGTACCCAAAACAGGAACGTGGCCGTTATGGAGCTATCTGGAATATTTCCCATAATCTCGGTGGTGGTATCGTAGCCCCAATCGTAGCTGCCGCATTATATTTTACTACTACAGATCACTGGCAATTAGGGAGTTATGGTGTACCAGCGCTTATTGCAATTATCATAGCAATTGCCATTTCTTTCTTAATCAAAGAAAGCCCTGAACGTGAAGGCTTACCACCAACAAGTGAAATCATCGCTGACACAGCTCATAAGGCGCACAGAAGTTCTGAAGCCCCCCATATGAGCACAAGAGAAATCTTTGTAAAATACGTATTGAAAAATAAAAACGCTTGGTATGTATCATTAGTTGACACCTTCGTTTACATGATTCGCTTTGGTATGCTTACTTGGCTTCCAATTTACCTATTACAAGTAAAAGGTTTCTCCAAAGCAGAGATGTCTATCGCATTCTTATTCTTTGAATGGGCGGCTATACCTTCTACTATTTTTGCAGGTTACATTTCCGATAAATTCTTTAAAGGTTATCGCATGCCACCTGCAATCATTGCTATAAGTATTATCTTCTTCTGTATATTTGGTTATTGGCAAAGCGAGTCTCTCTTATGGGTTACTTTCTTCGCTGCTATTGTAGGTTGTTTAATCTACATTCCTCAATTCTTAGCTTCAGTACAAACTATGGATATTGTACCACCATTTGCAGTAGGTTCTGCTGTTGGTCTTCGTGGATTCATGAGTTACATTGTTGGTGCAAACTTAGGTACAACACTATTTGGTGTTTTAGCAGATAAATTTGGTTGGAATGCAGGTTTCTATCTTTTATTAGTAGCATGTGTTCTTTGTATTACATTCTGTGTATTGGCTCATTTTGGCGCCAAAGAATTAGATGCTAAAGAAGCTGAACTTGAACAACTTCAACCAGCTGAAGCTAATAGCTAACCCCTAACAAATAAATCCTATAGTAAAAAGGTCGTAATATGTATTAATACATGTTACGACCTTTTATTTGCCCCACGAAAGGGACTCCTATATAACCAATGTGTTTTCATCAACGCATAGTTCTCGAAATAATGAAAGCACAAGCCGCAATGATACCAAGGACTATACTCCCAGCTACTATATAAGGCCATGTAAGTACATCACGTACATCATTCAATATTTTTATATCAAAGATTGGCATATAAAGTAGTAAGTTCCCCAAAATCCAACCGATTGGTCCTATGAACTTTAGCTTCTTAATCGTATCCATTTTATCTAGAATAGACTCGGTTACCTCTGAATCCTTTTCGACAGATACGTATTCTTTATTAATGTAAAAGCCTTTTGAATATTCCGTTTCAAAAGCCCACTCTTGAACAGAAAACGTAGCAGTACCATCAGCATTTTCATACTCTTTATATTTAGCAGTATCAGTAGTACCTACGTCTACCTCACCCCAAGTGCCCGTTACCATCTTATAACCACTATCTACGGGTTTCATATCTACGGGCTGTGCTTTACCACACAACTTGGAAAACTGGTACGCATCTCGCTTCTTATCCCAACGAAGCCAAAATGCAGCGTTATTACTATGTTTAACTAGCTTATACTCATACCATATATGCCCATGAGTATCAATGTAGCGTATCTTGCCTAAGATCGTATATAAATCACTTCGGATACGCAGCGTTTCGCCATAATTAAATTCCATACTCTTCTCTCATATATAAACTTACACACATATATGTATTATTAATTACTATGATTGTACACATAAACTAAATGTCTGCCAATACAGATATAACAAAAAGGTAGTACCATATATATGTTACTACCTTTTTGTTTATTATAATCAACCTTGTTGTAAGAAATAAATTATATAGTTTTTATCAGGACTGACCGCAGCACCTAAAGAATAGGGATGATTCCAAGTGCCCCCAAAATCAAATACATATAATACATAATTATCAGGTATTTCTACTGAATCTTCATTAAATGACA
>CABQQJ010000190.1 GCA_902466275.1 uncultured Veillonella sp.
CGGGAGCTGCTGTTGCAGCGGCTTTGTTTGGGCTCGGTCGCATTAAAGGCATTGATCGTCCTGTCATTGCAACTCCAATGCCAACGGTAAGTGGTATAACAGTTATGTTAGACTCTGGTGCAAATTCTAATAGTAAACCTAAACATCTTGTACAAGGTGCTTTAATGGGGTCTGAATACGCTAAGCTTTTATTAGGAAAAGAAAATCCTACTGTGGGATTGTTAAATATTGGTGAAGAGGCCACAAAGGGGAACGATGTCGTATTGGCGACATATCCGATTTTGGAGGGTATGAAGACTATCAATTTTAAAGGAAATATTGAAGGTCGTGATATTCCTAAAGGTGCCGTTGATGTTGTCGTATGTGATGGCTTCGTAGGCAATGTGGTACTTAAATTTGCGGAAGGGTTAGTAACAGGTCTTACGCAATTAGTAAAGGATAGCATCATGGCAGGAAGTATTTTTGCCAAGATAGGAGCTATGCTTGTAAAGCCAGCCTTGAAAAAGATGGCAAAACGTTTGGATCACACAGAAAATGGTGGTGCTCCACTTTTAGGAGTTAATGGGGTATTCATGATTGCTCATGGTAGTTCTAAAGCAAAAGAAATAAAAACTGCTATTGAAATTGCTAGTGATTTAGTAGAGCGTAAAATTATTCAACACATAAGAGAAACGATGGATATTGAAGGAGCCTTAAAGTATGACTATGATGAATAAACCTGTAGGAATCATTGGTACTGGGAGCTTCCTTCCTGACAATGTAGTAACAAACTTTGATCTTGAAAAAATGGTTGATACCAATGATCAATGGATTAGAGAGCGTACGGGTATAGAAGAACGACGCATTGCACCGGAAGGTATGAACACATCCTATATGGCAACAGAGGCAGCTAAGAAAGCATTGCAAATGGCTAAGGTCAATGCAGAAGACATCGATATGATTATCTTTGCTACCTTAACACCAGATATGATTATTCCTTCGGCAGCTTGTGTATTGCAAGCGAACTTAGGCGCTAAAAACGCTGCAGCCTATGATTTACAAGCGGCATGCTCTGGGTTTGTATATGGATTGATTACTGCCGCTAGTTATATTAGTTCTGGTATTTATAAGAAGGTACTCGTTGTAGGGGCAGAAATTCTTTCCCGTCGAGTAAATTGGAATGATCGTGGCACATGCATCCTCTTCGGTGATGGTGCAGGTGCTGCAGTAGTATCTGAAGTACCTGAAGGTTACGGTATTAAAGGTATTGATATGGGCGCCGACGGCACTGGTGGTCCAGCACTTTGTATTCCAGCAGGTGGTACTGCTGTGGTTGCTAATGATCAACGTATAGAAGAAGGTTTAACATTCATTCACATGGATGGCCCTGAAGTATATAAATTTGCTGTTAAAACGATGGGACGTACTGTTTTAAAATCTCTAGAACGTGCTGGTATGGAGCTCAATGAATTAGATTATTTCATCCCTCATCAAGCAAATATTCGGATTATTGATTCGGCAGCAAAACGATTACATCTGCCGATGGAAAAAGTTTTTGTTAATTTACATAAGTATGGTAATACATCTGCCGCGTCTGTAGCGATTGCTCTTGATGAAGCAAATCGTGAAGGACATTTCAAACGTGGAGATAATGTTGCGTTTGCAGGATTTGGTGCGGGCCTAACATGGGCAAGCCTAGTCTTGAAATGGTATTAAGGAGGACACATCAAGATGATTAAGACTGACATTTGTGATTTATTGCAGATTGAGTATCCAATCTTACAAGGTGGTATGGCTTGGCTCGGTACTGCAGAATTAGCGGCAGCCGTTTCTGAAGCTGGTGGCCTTGGGATTATTGGTGCTGGTCATATGCCTCCTGATATTTTCCGTAATGAAATCCATAAATTAAAAGAGCGCACTAGTAAGCCTTTTGGCTGTAATATCATGCTCATGTCTCCATTTGTAAAAGAGGTTATGGAAGTAGTTGTGGAAGAACGCGTTCCTGTTATCACTACAGGTGCAGGTAATCCTGGTGTTTATGTTCCCGCTTTGAAAGAAATTGGTACAAAAGTTATTCCTGTAGTTGCATCAGTATTACTTGCAAAGCGCTTATTACGTGGCGGTATTGATGCAATTATTGCTGAAGGTACAGAGTCTGGTGGTCACGTAGGTGATATTACAACTATGGCATTAATTCCTCAAGTAGTTGATGCTGTAGATGTACCAGTAATTGCTGCTGGTGGTATTGCTGATGGTCGAGGTATGGCTGCGGCATTTGCATTAGGTGCTCAAGCAGTACAAATGGGTACACGCTTCGTATTATCTGAAGAGTGTATTGCTCATGAAAATTATAAAAATGCTGTATTGAAAGCAAAAGATCGTGCTACAGTTATGACTGGCTTAACAACAGGTCATCCTGTACGTATTATAGATAATGCGTTAGCTCATAAATATAAATCCCTTGAATTTAGTGGTGGTTCTAAAGAAGAACTAGAAGCATTAGGTGCAGGTACACTTCGTAAAGCTGCTATTGAAGGTGATGTAAAAGAAGGTTCTGTAATGATCGGTCAAATTTCTGGTATGTTAACAGATATTAAACCATGTGCAACTATCATAAAAGATATTATGACTGAAACTGAAACTGTAATTAAGAATCTTCAAGGTCTTAGTAAATAAGGAGGCCCCTAATGAAAACGGCATTTGTTTTTCCTGGTCAAGGTTCTCAAAAAGTAGGCATGTTACAAGATTTGTATAATGCGTATCCTATTGTAAAACAACGTTTTGAAGAGGCTGACGAAGCACTTGGTTATTCCATCAGTAAATTATGCTTCGAAGGTCCTGATACAGAGCTCGTTAAAACAGCAAATACACAACCAGCTATTTTGACTGCATCCGTAGCTTGTTATGAAATTCTAAAAGAACAAGGCTTTACGCCTGACATCGTAGGCGGGCATAGTCTTGGTGAGTATAGTGCTCTAGTAGCAGCCGGTGTATTGAACTTTAAAGACGCAGTATATGTAGTTCATAAACGCGGTGAATATATGCAAGAAGCTGTGCCATTGGGTAAAGGCGCTATGGCGGCAATTTTGGCATTACCTCGTGAGCAAGTTGTAGAAATTTGTGAAGAAGTAAATGCTTCTGTAGGTTCTGTACAAGCAGTTAACTTCAATTGCCCTGGACAAATCG
>CABQQJ010000191.1 GCA_902466275.1 uncultured Veillonella sp.
TCTGCTCATTAAGAGAGCGATGTATATCAAACATGTCCTTCTGATAATCAGCAAAAGCATTAATAGGACTCAAAACAACTAGCAATAAAAATAAATATAAAACTCTAACCATAAAACTTCACCAATCATAACACACAACATAAAATTATTATTGAGTTTTATATTAACAAAACAAATAAAATATGTCCATTCAGTCCAAGTTCCAATTAATTTACAATGATGTCATATTTACTTATCTAGTTCAAATTGACTATATATGATAATCCCTCTGTTAATTAATTAATAGATATATTCTAGAGACTGTCAATTTACATCTCTAGTTCGAATTGACTATATATGTCAACCCCTTTATAATGTAATAAAGAGATAGTCGACGAGTGGTTCCGTCAGGCTCATCCCAAAACATTATAAAACATGCAGAAATGGCCTTTCGTTTTCAGCTACCAGTTGGTAACGAAGGGCTATTTGTCGTTATTACGACAAATCATCACTATCAATGCTCCAAAGGAAATAACTACAAAAGGGAGACTCACAACGGAGTCTCCCTTTATTCATCTATACCATGACTATTCGGCCTCAGCTAACAACTGTTCTATGCTGATAAAAGTATCCTCAATAGGACCCATTCTACCTTTTCGTTCATCTTCCTCTGCCAAGGCAATAGCCTCTAATAATTCTATCTGTGCTTTCAATTTATTATAGGTTTCATATCCCATACATACCGTATCACCACGGCCATTCACTGTCATAATACAAGCTTCATCCCTTGTTTTCAAAACTGTAGAGATTTCATTATATTTATTTCTTAAATCCGACGATGGTCGGATACTTTCACGTAATAACCCCATAAAAGCACCTCCTCATATACAAATTATATCATAATTTGTATATGAATTGTGAATCACTAATCCTATCCCAATCGTCTACGCAAGATAGCATAGAGAATCATGCTAATAATAACGCTCATAACAGCTTGAATAGTATTAGTTAAAATACTTGCAATGGCTACGCCTGGGTCGAATACAAAGTATTCAGCGATAAAGTAGCCTGCTACGATGATAATGCCACCTACAATGGTTGCCACCAAGGCAGAGGTAGTTGTCTTATTGTTATAGACAGTACCGACAAGATAGCCTTCAATGCCTTTCACCACGAAGGTGATTGGTACAAAGACTGCGTAGCCGAGGAATAGATCAGCTAACGCTGGGCCGATAGCACCAATATAGGCGCCATATTTTCGACCTAATAATAGAGCTGACGTCATAATAACGACATCTCCTACATTGAAATAGCCGCGAATGCCAGGTACTGGGATTTTCGTGTACATGGTAAACAATGTTGCGAGGGCAATCAATACGGCTGTGAGTACTAACGCGGACGTAGTACTGCGGGTTTGAACGTGTTGCATAGCGTCCTCCTTATAAAGAAAAATAGATATGCGATAAAATACACCACATATCTATACTATATACCTTTATAACAACACCCGCAAACAAAAGGAATTAACAATACACTCTTCCCAACATTTATCGTTATTTACGTTTAGAATAGGTGCTCTTCACTAGACTTTAACTTAATATAGATACCATTTTACTATACAGATTCTTTCAACCTGACGATGATTAAATAGAAAGGAACTAGCCATGAATATTTTAATCATTTACACCTATCCTAATCATCAAAGTTTTAATGACGCTATTCTGAAAGTAGTGCAACAGAATCTTTCAAAGGACCACAATGTGAACACCTTGGATTTATATGAGGAGCAGTTCGATCCCATATTGCGATTTGATGATACGCACAAACGTCGAGATTTAAGCACTGTGCCGGACATGGAAAAGTATCGCGATATGATTACTTGGGCGGACCATATCATCTTTATCTACCCAATTTGGTGGAGCGGTATGCCCGCAATGCTCAAAGGCTTTATCGATCGCGTATTTACAGCGGGCTTTGCCTATTCATACGGTAAAAGAGGCCTTATAGGTCATTTACAGGGAAAATCCGCCTGGATCATCACCACCCACAACACTCCCGCCTTTTTGACGCCGTTTATTCAGGACTATGGCAAGGTGTTAAAAAATCAAGTTCTGAAATCCTGCGGCATTAAACCTGTTACACATACCCAGTTGTCGGACACAGAAAACAGCTCGGACGAAAAACGCCGGCGCTTCTTAGACAAAATCGCTAATATCGCCGGCAGCATTTAACATTTCTAGTATACTATGATTTTTTACCAAAGATTACTTGGTTACCAAAATCACAAATAAATTTACATTAGACTGCTTACAGTTTGCTCTAAGTCAAAAACAAGCTGTATACGAAAATCTCCCCAATTACATAGATATTACTCTTCAAATCTCTCTTCTACATTGTAGAGAACCTCGCAGTCACAACCACCACCTTCGTTGACAATCCAGTCTAGTACGCTTTCAACATCTACCTTTTGTTTTTCTAAGAATTCTCTAGTGAAAGTCAAACTATGATCGCAACCATCATTTTCCTCTAATTTCTCGTCTACATAATCAAATAATTGCCAAAATAACTCTTCATCCATTGGCAAACTATCTTTAAACGATTGTCTCTGCTTATCTGCATATGCTTTTAACAATTCCTTTTTACGTGCTTTATCCATCGTAATCATTTCCTTCTATAATTCCTTAGATATTTGAGTGCTCTATCTCTATCAGTAATTCTAGCAATTCAGCCTCTTGCTCATTATTTTTGTCTAATAATGGCTTACCTAGTAAAAGCACTTGTAGCGAATAGTAATAGAAGCTAAAGAATAGGTCATCAGGGAACACCTCATCTTCCTCATACCGAATCATATCTTCGTCTTCATCGTATACTTCAGACCAAAGGTATTCTTCGTCGAGCATATCCACAAAATTTGGTAATGGATCCGCGTGTTCCAGCACAAGACCATCTCTAATACTTTCAGCAATGACAATAAATAACTCTACTAATGCTTCAGCTAAATAACGCGCCACTTCATTGTGACGTTGCTCTTCAACGGCTTTTTCAAAAATACGCAATAAAAAAATTAATGCAAATGGTGTAGCATGCCACAGCGTCGATTGATGTTCAATATTTAAGGCTATTTCCTCACCAGCCGCATCAACAGCATCAATGCTTTCCATCT
>CABQQJ010000192.1 GCA_902466275.1 uncultured Veillonella sp.
TTTAAACTACAAATACCATTGGATAAAACCTCTGGTAACATCGGTACTACTCTATCAACTAAATATACAGATGTCCCCCGTTTATAGGCCTCGTTGTCAATGGCTTGCCCAGATGTTACATAATGACTTACATCTGCAATATGTACGCCTAATTCATAATTACCATTTGGTAATTTACGACCACTCACAGCATCGTCTAAATCTTTTGCATCTTCCCCATCGATGGTAACCATCTGTACATCACGAAGGTCCCAACGATCAGAATCCTCATGAATCACAGTATCAATTTTCTGGCTAGCTTTAATGACATCGTCTGGGAAATTAAATGGAATCTTATGATTCGCCATGATGCAGTTAATATCGAGACCTACATCACCTTTATAGCCAAGAATTTCCGTTATAATACCTTCTGGCTTTTTATCACCTTCCGGCCATTTTGTAATTTTGACTAGTACCTTTGCGCCACTACGAGCATCTAATGTATTTTTTAAATCTACAAAGATATCTGTCCCTATACGCTCATCATCAGGGATAACAAAGCCAAAGTGTTGTTGTCGGTCATAGGTACCTACTACAGTTTCATTAGCTCGTTCAATAACATCAACGATGACGCCTTCTCGTTTATGCTTTGTATAGTTAGACGGTACAACGCGAACTCGAACCTTATCATTGTGCATAGCAGTCCCTTTATTTTGTTCTGCTACATATATATCTTCATCATCAGGCATAATCACAAAGCCATACGACTTACGATAGCCCTTATAAATACCTTCATATTCTTCATGTTGTTGTTCTGCATATTGATATACATCAGGTCGAGAAGATGTTAGCACCCCTTCTCGAGCAAGCATTTTTGCTGAACGAATAAACATCTCAAGATCCTTACCACCTCGAATGTGATTATCCATAGCAGCATCTTCAATATGATATGCATGTGGTTGTATAGATTTATAAAAGTCTAATACTTTCTTCTTCAAATCTTCACCTCCTTATTCTGAAAAAAGAAAAAGCCTGCAAAGCAGGCTTTCATCATTAGAATTGATTAATCATTGCCCCTAACACTAAGCTCAACACAGCAAAGATAATCCCCAATATAATCGTACATTTAGATAAGAAAGCATCTAAACCGCGTTGCTTACCACCAAAAGAAGAGTCTGCCGCACCAGAAACAGCACCGCCCATGCCTGCATTTTTGCTATTTTGTGCAACAACTACTACAATTAATAAAATAGATACGATTACTTCTACAATCATTAAGAAATTTGTCACGACTGTCATCCTTCCTGTGTGGCTCTTGGAGAATCCAAAACCCGATGTTCTAAATACTTCTCTAATTTACGTTTAACCCTTTGTAACGCATTGTCTATAGATTTGACACTGCGATCTGTGACCTCAGCCATTTCTTGGTAAGAACGTCCGTCTAAATAGCCTTCCAAGACCTCCCACTCGAGTTCACTTAAAATATGACCAATATTGCGCTCAATATCATCCAATTCCTCTTGGCTGATAATAAGATCCTCAGGATTGGTAACCTTTGCTGAAGATAGCATCTCGATCAATGTACGCTCTGATTCCTCTGTATAAACTGGCTTATTTAAAGATACATAGGAATTTAAAGGCGCATGTTTTTGTCTAGTAGCCGACTTAATAGCCGTAATAATCTGTCTAGTTATACAAAGCTCCGCAAAAGCTCTAAAGGACGCTAATTTATCATGTTTAAAATCTCGCGTAGCCTTATAAAGACCAATCATCCCTTCTTGAATGATATCTTCACGATCTGCGCCTACTAAAAAGTAAGAACGCGCCTTTGCACGAACAAAGTTTTTATATTTATTAACAATATAATCGATTGCAAACTCATTTTGCTCTTCCTGAGCTATGACCACAACTTGCTCATCGGTCATTTCTTTGAAATTGTAATCGGGCTTGCGTGTATGAATTGTGTTCATATGCTCCTCCTTACAATTGAGCAGAAAAACCAATATATTCATTATACTGGAACTATATGTGATTTTCAACTATCAATGGCCACGCCGTAATTTCTCTAGCTTTTCAGCCACTTCAGGAGATAATAACCCTCCTACTTCATTACGTCGCAAGCTAAATTGATCTCGTCTATGTTCATGAGCGTATTGTAATCGTTCCTCTTCCTTAGCTATGCGAATCATATTTTGCAATTCTCGAGCTGGAATGCGTAAACCACCAGATCCAAGAATTTGATTTTGTTCAGCTCCATCAGAGGTCACAACATATACATTCGTGTATTTGCCTTTCCGCAAAAATACTTCTCGTTCAATAAAGGAATCCGCCGTCTCTCCATCCTCAGTATAGACTTCAAGAAATCCGCTCGTAATAGCCTCTACAGAACCGCCAGACTTTGTATATTTACCATCAAACACAAGGATAACTTCGTATCCCTTGAATTTTCCGTAGTTTAACAATCTATCTCTAAGCTCCATACGGGCATGTTCTAATGACTCATGAGCCAATTTCTTTAGATGAGTCCAGGCGAATATCACATTATATCCATCTACAATTAAGATATCTTTTAACATAATTATTTCGCTTGTCGTTGACGAACCGCTTCATACATAAGAACGGCGGCTGCAACAGATGCATTCAAAGAATTTAAATTCCCATACATAGGAATCGTTACAAGGAAGTCACAAGCCTCTTTTACAACGCGACTAATCCCCTTTCCTTCATTACCAATGACGATAACCGTAGGAATCGTCATATCCGCCTCATACAAGGTGCGATCACCTTCCATATGAGCACCCATTACCCAAAAACCTTGTTTTTGTAGTTGCTTAATAGTTTGAGCCACGTTGCCTACTTGTACTAGGGGAATTTGTTCAATAGCCCCAGAAGTTTTAGCAACTGTCGCATTGATAGGCGCATTATGACGCTTAGGAATGAGTACAGCCGTAGCCCCTACACATTCTGCAGTACGAATGATAGCCCCCATATTATGAGGATCCTCTACACCATCTGTTAAAATGAGCAAAGGTACTTCATGTGTAGTTTCTTGTAAAACTTCACCCAATTCCTTAAATTGTACCGCCGATACTAGAGCAATAACCCCTTGATGTGGTACATCTAAGTCGTACTTATTCATTTGTTTAATCG
>CABQQJ010000193.1 GCA_902466275.1 uncultured Veillonella sp.
AATCGATGCGAAAGCGGTAGATAATCTTTACAAATATGGTACAACAAAAGCGCCAGAAACTGAGGAGCCTAAAGAAGCTCTAGAAGCGGCAGGTATTGTAGTACCAGAGGTGGTTGAAGCTAAAGAAAACACTGCTACAGTGGATGCTCCTAGTGAAACACCTTCTAATGAAATCAAATAATGAGATATCTAAATAAAAGAGCTGGCCTCGTTGAGGGCCAGCTCTTTTTATATATGCTCTTTTGATTATAATTACCTATTACTAGCTATAGTACTTAGTATTCTATCTATATTGTAAAGCTCGTAATGTAGTTGGTGAGGATTAGCTATTGGCCATCGTTAATGTGACGTGTTGCCAAGTACTGTTGAATTCTACGCTCTTTTCGGGCTTTTAAATATTTTTGAGCCAGTACATTTGGAATTGCTACACCAACCGCAATACTTACAATAGTGAGGATGCCTGTTACACCGTTTTGAACCATATGAAGTAAGCCAGATTCTGATAGTGCATTGATATGAAGCATATCAAAGAGGAATCTGTAATATAAAATACCAGGCATTAAGGCTATAGCAGATGGGACGATGATAATTGTGCTAGATGTTCTCAGCCAAGTAGAAACTTTTACATAGATCACGCTCATTACAGCAGCGCCTACAAAGGTAGCACCTGGAATGGAAAAGCCAAATTCAACAGCTAATAAATTGCGGGTAAATACGCATAATACACCGCCAATGCCAATGGATACTAGTAATCGGACAGGAGCGTTAAAGAGTACCGCAAAGGAAGCAGCAGCTGTAAAAGACCCTATAATTTGCTCAATGGATAATACATGAGGCTTAATATCTACAAAGCTAAAGGCCGGCATAGGGCTAAAGTATAGAGCCATTGCCATGCCTAAGGTCATGCTACCAACGATAAGGATCGTTCTAATAGCTCTTGTAATTCCCGATAAAATATGGTTGTTGATGGTATCGATAACGGAGTTTATAAGCGGTACACCAGGTATCATAAATAAGGTACAACAAACAAGAACGTAAACTAACGAATCTTGTTCAATATGTGAATAGAAACCATAGGCAGAAACCATGGCGGCAAAGCCGCCAATTGCAATGCCTACATATTCATTGCAACCAAAGCGTACCGATAAGGTACGACCAAAATAACCGATTAGAGAACAAATAACAGTTACAATAAAAGCTATCATATCGCCACTATACAAAAAGGCAAGGCCTGCTGATCCGAGGGCACAAGCAATACCCTTTATCCAATCAGGATATACTGGAATAGTGGAATCTAATTTTGAAATTAATTGTTCATAAGTTGTAAGTGAATAATGTCGTTCAAAGGCTCGCCAAGTTAGTTTAGATACGGCATTGATCATGGCCATATTGGGTACATGGACAGGTGTTTTTCTAAATACGGTAATAGATCGTTCTTTATGCAGTAAATTGACCATAATCGTAGTATAGGAAATATGTATATTTAAATAATCATGAGGTATCCCCATAAATGTGGCTGATTTTAACATTTCTTCAATGATTCGATTTGTATCTGCACCACATTCCATGAGTAGTTTGCCTATGTTTAATAGGACATCGAGCTTTCTATGAATATGAATAAACGGGTTCTCAAGAACTTCATTTTTTTCTTCTAATGTAAATTGTTTCATATATCTCCCCAGATATTGATAGACCATACTATTGTTATCTTTTGCATACGGTATAACTTAATACTACATGTATTATACCATTAATTCTTTTAAATACCCCTTGCATTTTACAGGGTACACTTGTACAATCGAATTGTAAACCTAGGTTGACAAAGAAAGGGGCTCTAAACTATGCGTGATGAAGTATTAGAATTCTTGAGACAAAACCAAGGTGGTTTCGTATCGGGACAAGATATGTCGGAAGCGTGTCATGTTTCGCGTACAGCTATTTGGAAGCATATCAAGGCATTACGTCAAAAAGGCTACAAAATAGAATCTTATACCAAGAGGGGGTATCGATTATTGGAGGAACCTGATTTGTTGAGTCCATTAGCAATGAAGCAAATCTTAAAAACAGATGTATTTGGAAAACGGTATGTCTATATGGACACTACCGAATCTACTAACCTAGAAGCTCGTCGCTTAGCACAACAAGGTGCAGAAGAAGGTACTGTTGTTGTAACAGAGGAACAGGCTGCTGGCCGAGGTCGTTTATCGCGGGGCTGGTATTCTCCATTTGGTAAAGGTCTATGGTTTAGTCTCATTTTGCGCCCTGACTTTGCACCTGTAGAAGCACCAAAATGTACATTGATGGCAGCCGTAGCCTTAACAAAAGCGTTCCATAAAATGGGACTCACCGATGCAGGCATTAAATGGCCCAATGATATTCTTGTGAATGGTCGTAAACTAGTTGGCATCTTGACTGAAATGTCTGGCTCTATGGAGGAAATCTCTCATATTGTGATGGGCATTGGTGTCAATGTAAAGACTAAACAAGAAGAGCTCCCGGAAGAATTGAAGTTGATCGCTACATCCTTAACTATGGAAGGCATTGATATTGAACGGACGGAAGCTTTTAAAATTATATTAGAATCCTTAGAACATCAATATTATGAAGTGCTCGATAGTGGCTTTGACGAAACCCTTAATGAATGGCGTCAATTATCTGTTACTCTCGGTGAAGAAATTGAAGTGCGTGCTCCTGGCAATACCTATGAAGGGGCAGCTACAGATATTGATGAAGATGGTAATTTATTAGTAAGAATCCCGGATGGGACTGTTAAACGTGTTATGGCAGGGGACGTATCAATTCGTCCGCGTAAATAGGAGGCATTAATGTTATTAGTAATTGATGTGGGAAACACCAATATTGTTCTCGGTGTATACGACAAGACAGAACTTGTGGGTCACTGGCGTATTTCCACAGATCGGGTTCGTACCACCGATGAATATGGCATGCTGATGATGAACTTATTCTTTCACGACCGTAAGGTTGATGTAAAAGATATTAATGCTATCATTATTTCCTCGGTTGTACCACCATTAATGCCTACATTAGAGCGCGTGTGTTTGCGCTACTTTAATGTAAATCCTCTTATTGTAGGACCAGGCACTAAAACTGGCATCGCTATTAAGTAT
>CABQQJ010000194.1 GCA_902466275.1 uncultured Veillonella sp.
TTATGTAGGCTTTTACAATGAAGAAATTCAAAACCGTAAAGCTTTAGGATATCCTCCATTTCGCGAAATGATTCATATGGTTGTGCGTCATCAAGATATGAAAACATTAGAGTCTATAGCAAATCGTATTGTCGATGACTTGGAGTCTTATAAAGGAAATCAGGATATTTTGATTAATGGTCCTTATGAAGCGCCTATAAAAAAAGTGCGCGATATGTATCGTTTAGCTATTATGATTCGCGGTACAGATTTAACGAATTTGAAAGAATATATATATAACTCATGGATTTTCACGCAAGAAGGACTGCTGATTGACGTGGATCCCGTGTAGTGTAGGAGTATCAATGGCTGTATTAGATGTTGTGAAAGCAGGTCATCCCGTTTTAAAACAAGTGGCGGAACCTGTAGAACATGTTAATAAAAAACTTAGAGCCCTTATCGATGATATGGCTGAAACTATGTATAAGACTGAAGGGGTTGGTCTTGCAGCACCTCAAGTGGCTGTAGCTAAACGTATTATCGTTGTAGATGACCAATCTGGTAGTGGTCTTATTGCGCTAATTAACCCTGAAATCACTCATGCTGAAGGTTCTCAAGTTGGACCTGAAGGATGCTTAAGTGTGCCAGGATATTTCGGAGATGTGGAACGATTTAATAAAGTCACTGTTAAAGGTATTGATCCACATAATAAGAAGGTAACTATAAAAGCTGAAGGTTTTTTGGCGCGTATTTTCCAACATGAAATTGATCACTTGGAAGGTCATTTGTTTATTGAAAAAGCAACTAACTTACGATTAATTACTGATCATCCAGAGGAGAAAGAAATTGTCTGATAATAAACAATTACGCATCGTTTTTATGGGGACACCAGACTTTTCTGTGCCTACCTTAGAGGCTTTGATTCAAGCTGGTCATTCTATTGTCGGTGTGTATTGCCAGCCTGATAAACAAAAAGGGCGTGGTAAACAAGTTCAAATGCCCCCTGTAAAAGTAGCTGCTTTAGAGCATGACTTGCCTGTATATCAACCAGTCACTTTGCGTGATGAACAAGTGAGAGCCGAATTAGAAGCATTACAACCAGATGTAGTGATTGTTATTGCGTATGGTAAAATATTACCTCCTTGGCTTATTCGATTGCCGCAATATGGTTGTATTAATGTTCATGCCTCTATTTTACCTAGTTATAGAGGCGCTGCGCCAATTCATTATGCAATTCTTAATGGAGACTCTAAAACGGGTGTTACCATTATGCATATGGATGATGGTCTTGATACAGGTGACATCATCGATATCGTCGAGACCGACATATTGCCAGGTGAAACTACGGGACAGTTATTTGAACGTATAGCTGTACTGGGGGGTGAAACTATAGTGCCTGTATTAACTCGTTGGGTTAATGGAGAAATTGTGGCTACACCACAAGATGATTCAATGGCTACACATACTACTAAGATTACAAAGGAAATGGGGCAGATCGACTGGTCTAAGCCGGCTAATGAAATTGCAAATCTCATTAGAGGACTTAATCCAGCACCTGGATGTTATACATATCTCGATGGAAAACGTTTAAAAGTATGGTCTGGAGAAGTGGTTCCCAGTGATACGACTCACTGTTTGATAGATGTCCATGGTAAACATGTACCAATTGCTATATCAGCCACAACTGTGCCTGGTACAATCGTATCTAAAATAGCCGGTTTAGGTGTATTTTGTGGTGATGGAAATATAATTCTATTAACAGAAGTCCAACCAGAAAATAAAAAACGCATTTCTGCAATTGATTTTATAAATGGTCATCAAATAAAGGAAGGTATCGTTTTTGGGGACTCAATATAAGCAGTACGAAACGTATCCGTTATACTTGATTTTATCAACTATTACATGTGCTTTGCTCACAGCAGTACTAGCCTTTCTAATGTATATATTAGAACCAGGACTTTTACAATTGCATCCATTTGCATCAATTATAAGTAGTGTAGTTATATCTATACTTATTGCTATTATATGGATTTTGTGCTTATCTTTAATTGTTGCTAGCACAGGTATTATAAGGTTACATCCTATTGTTTTAAGACTAGCCAATCAGTTTATTTATGGATTATTTCCATTAACTTTGGCGATTGGTAAGGTGAGAGGGGTTACTAAGGATCAACTCCGCCAGTCTATGATTGATTTAATCAATCATTTAGTAATGTTAGATATGTATACGGTAGATCCAGAACGTATATTATTATTAACTCCTCACTGTTTACAAGAAAGTTCGTGTGTTCATAAGGTTACACATGATGTATATAATTGTAAGCAGTGTGGGCGATGCCAGGTTGGTAATTTGTTGCAAGTGGCTAAGGACTATGGTTGTCAATTTATAGTTGTCACTGGAGGCACCTTAGCGCGGATGAAGGTAAAGGAAGCACGCCCAAAAGCTATTGTAGCAATAGCTTGCGAACGAGATTTAGCAAGTGGAATGGCTGATGTATTTCCCATCCCAGTTATTGGGGTATTAAATGAACGTCCTAATGGGCCATGTTGTAATACAACAGTCGATTCTGAACGTGTTCGAGCAGTAGTAGAACAATTGATTGGTAGGAATAGTAATGATAGAGGTAAAGACTAATCAACAACAAAATATTCGATTGCTCGCTGTAAAAGCATTGAGTGAAATTAATCGCAATGGTGCTTATGCAAATATAAAGTTGCAAGAGTATTTACAGAAATATCATCTATCCGATTTAGATCGAAGATTCTTTACTGAACTTGTGTATGGAGTCATTCGTAGAAAAAATTACTTGGATGCTATTATTGTTTTCTTTGCAAAGCGCCCCTTAAAGAAACTATCTTCTATGGTTGTGGAAATCCTTAGACTTGGTATTTATCAAATTATCTATATGGATAAGGTTCCTGAAAGTGCGGCTGTTAACGAATCTGTTAAACTCGCCAAAAAGCTAACTAGAGGTTTATCTGGTTTTGTAAATGCTGTTTTGCGTTCGGTTTTACGTGAAAGTGATAGCATTTCTATCGGTGAACTAGCTAAGTCCGAAGCTGAAGAAATTTCCTTTATCTACAATCAACCATTATGGCTTGTCAACTTATGGATAAAAGAAATGGGAAAAGATA
>CABQQJ010000195.1 GCA_902466275.1 uncultured Veillonella sp.
AACTATCGACGGAGAAGATGCAAAAGATCTTGATGACGCTGTAAGTGGTCGCAAATTACCAAATGGTAATTACGAACTAGGTGTACATATTGCCGACGTAAGCCACTATGTAGTGTCGCAAAAGGCTATCGATAGAGAGGCCTATAAACGCGGTACATCTGTCTATCTAGTAGACAGAGTTATCCCCATGTTACCAGAGGTACTATCCAATGGTATCTGCAGCTTAAATGCTGGCGAAGATCGGTATGCCATGACCTGTATGATGGAAATTGATGATTCTGGTACTGTCGTTAATTATCGTATCAGACCATCTATTATCCATGTGGGACGACGTTGTAGCTATAAAGAAGTATATAAAGCACTAGAAGAAAACATCATTCCCGATGATTTACAAGACTTTATGCCTATGCTTCGCGATTTAGCAGAAATCTCTAAAATTCTTAATGCAATGCGTCGCCGTAGAGGTGCATTGGACTTTGATTTTCCTGAGTACAAGGTATTACTTGATCATGATGGTACACCGTTGCGCATCGTAAAACGAGATCGCACCATGGCAGAACGACTTATCGAAGAATGTATGCTCATTGCCAATGAAACAGTGGCTACACATTTAGAGCATACACACCGTACATCGGTATATCGTATTCATGAGAATCCTAGTGAGGAAAAACTAGATTTATTCCAAAAGGTGCTTAATTATTTAGGTCAAAACCTAGTTCTAAGTACTGATGGTGTGACACCACGAGATTTCCAAAAAATCTTAGATGTAGTAAAAGGGCAAGATATTGAGCAAGTAGCTCAAATTATGACCTTGCGTTCCATGCAGCAAGCTAAATATAGTACCAACAATGTGGGTCATTTTGGCTTGGCATCTACATGTTATACGCATTTCACATCTCCTATTAGACGATATCCTGACTTAATGGTTCACCGCCTTTTAAAAGCAGATATGCATTGGAAAAATGGTTATTCTAAACGGGATGTAGAGGAAGCATTCTTAGCTGGAGCTGTTGAACATTCTTCTATACAGGAGCAAGTAGCTACTGAGGCTGAACGAGATACAGTAGATCTTAAAAAGACTCAATACATGGTTCCATTTGTAGGGGAAGTCTTCGAGGGAACTATTTCTAGTATTACATCCTTTGGGATGTTTATAGAATTAGAAAACGGTATCGATGGCCTTGTGCATATGAGCATGATGAACGATGATTACTATTTCTTCGATGAAGAACATTTTGTGCTTGTAGGCAAGAGAACAGGTAAAACCTATCATTTAGGTGAAAAGGTAACTGTTACATTAGTAAAAGCCGATGTAGAAAAGAAACAAATCGACTTTGTACTAGGTGAAGTCAATAATCTAATGGCTATACAAGAACAATTGCGCAATGGTTCTGACTATGCAACTAGTCGAGATGGATTTGGTAGTCGTAAAGGTCGTAAATCTTCAGGCAAATCCAGTAAAAAATCTTCACGACGTGATAGTAATAAATCTGGTCATTCTAGATACGATGCTTTCAGTAAAAAATCTAGTAAAGGTAAATCAAGTCGTAAGAAGTCTACTAAAACGACTAAGCGTAGTCAATCTAAGAAATCTAAAAGTAAACGTAAACGATAGAGGTATATATGGCAAAACAATCTAGTCCATCTCTTATTGCTGATAATCGTAAGGCCCGTCATGATTTTAATATTCATGAAACTTATGAAGCAGGCATTGCTTTGACAGGTACTGAAATTAAATCCATACGCCAAGGTAAACTGAACTTAAAGGATAGCTTTTGTCGTATTGATAAAGGCGAGCTTTTGTTGTATGGCGTTCATATCAGCCCATATGAACAGGGAAATCGCTTTAATCATGAACCCGAACGGACCCGCAAATTGTTGATGCATAAATCTGAAATTAATAAATTGCATGCTCAAGTTAAGGAGAAAGGGTTCTCTTTGGTGCCGCTTAATTTCCATTTTAGCCATGGCTATGTGAAGGTTACAGTAGGCCTTGTAACTGGTAAGAAGTTATACGATAAACGTCAAGATATGGCAGAACGTGATGCTAAGCGAGATATTGCAAAGCGTCTAAAAGAGCAACAAAAATATTAAGATAAAAAGATCGAGTCATTTGACTCGGTCTTTTTTTTTGTGATATTTGTCAACTTACTCTGTATTTTTAGTTGATAAATATGTATATTGAAATTATAATGTAAACAAAGGGTCGTGTTTGTGGTTGACATTTTCTAAGTAGAGGAGAAACATCATGAATCAGAATATTCGGTACATTACAGAGGTTGCTATTTTAACGGCTATGATTACTGTATTAGGTGCTATTAAAATACCTAATGTCATTCCAGGTATAGAGTTTCAACTATCAGCCCCGTTGGCGGTAGCGATATGTGCCGTATTCGGATTTAAGAAATATATTATTAGCGGATGTCTATCTAGTTTAATCGGTTTGGCACTAGGTACCCAAACTATTCTAAATGTTATGATTGCCATGCAATTCCGTCTTATTGTAGGTCTAATTCTTTGGATGTGCCACAATCATATGATAGGTATTATGATTTCCGGCCCGATTGCATCTGCATTAGCGCGATTGACCTTGTCTGTATATATCGGTAAAGCTGCATTACCTATGGTTGCATTAGCTGTGCCAGGCATGATTTTTACGGTTATTATGGCTCCTGTATTTGTAAAGGTATTCCGTAAAATCCACAGTCAAGCACATCAAAATAATATAATAAAAGGCAAGGTATCATAATGAGCGAATTATATAGTGTACGCATGCGTGCTGCTCAAGGTGGTCCCCATGAAAAAGGGGGCCACCATATTTCTGGGGCAGAGCGGATTGTGAAGTTAGAAGAAGTAGGGGCTATAGCTCAATCGTTAGCTGATCGCGCACTGCATCACAGTAAAGGAAGAGCTGATTTTATCAATATTACTGTAGATTTAATCCCACCGGAGAAGATTACATATATTGACTGTCTTAAGGTAGAGGAACATAAAACTAGTAGTATTTCTGAATCCCATCAATTGGCGACTGAGCTTTTACAAGGTCCTCATATTAGTGAGGCAGCTGTTCTTAAAGCTATATCTTTGTTAAAAGGTTTAGATAAA
>CABQQJ010000196.1 GCA_902466275.1 uncultured Veillonella sp.
ATTAATGCGCCCTGTATCTTCAAAAGCACCTAACGAAAAAGCTGCTTATATGGAACAATTACTTGAAGATGGTATTAATGCATTACACATAGGTCCACAAGGTATGGGCGGTGACAAATCCGTAATGGGCGTAAATATCGAACATGGTTCTCGTCATCCATCTGTAATTTCCGTAGCTGTTAACGTTGGTTGCTGGAACCATCGTCGCGGACATATGGTATTTGATAAAGACGGTAAGTACGAAATTCTATCTCACAAAGGAGTGACATTCTAATGGCTAAACATATTTTGACTACACCAATTCAAGCATCTGATCTTAAAGGAATTAAAGCAGGGGATATTATTTACTTAAATGGTCATATCACAACATGCCGTGATGTTGCTCATCGTCGTCTAGTCGAATATGGACGAGAGTTACCAGTAGATGTTCGCGATGGTGCTATCTTACATGCAGGTCCAATCGTACGCGATCATGGTGACGATAAATTTGAAATGATTTCCGTAGGTCCTACTACATCTATGCGTATGGAAAAATTCGAGTACGAATTTGTAAAACAAACTGGTGTACGCCTTATCGTTGGTAAAGGTGGTATGGGTCCTGAAACAGCACGTGCATGTAAAGATTTTGGTGCTCTTCACTGTGTATTCCCAGCAGGTAATGCCGTACTTGCTGCTACAGAAGTAGAAGAAATCGAGTCTGCTAACTGGCGTGAACTTGGTATGCCTGAAACATTATGGACTTGCCGTGTAAAAGAATTCGGTCCACTTATCGTATCCATCGATGCAGAAGGTAATAACTACTTTGAAAATAAAAAAGTAGAATACAATGCGAAAAAAGAAGAAGTGTTAGAAGAAATCTATAAACACGTAAGCTTCATTAAATAATCTCATTGTAAGAATTAACTTAATAGGGGGATTATACGGATTTTGTACAATCCTCCTTTTTTGTACCCTTTTTTAGGTATATTACACGTATTGGGAGGTATATATGGATACGAGTGTAATGATAACTCTTGGCTTCTTGGTATTTGCCATCGTCATGTTTGCATGGGAGAAAATCCCATTGTCTATTACCGCTATGGTTGTGGCGGTAGGCCTGCACTTAAGTGGTGTATTATCCGCTAAAGAAGCGTTCGCCGGTTTTGTGGATCCCAACGTCTTACTATTTATGGGCATGTTTGTTATTGGTGAAGCTTTCTTTGCAACAGGTGTCGCTGTAGGTGTAGGTAATGTAGTTCATAAGTTTGCTAAAACTGAAACATCTTTGCTCGTTGCAGTTATGATGATTACAGGTATTTTATCTGGTTTCTTATCTAATACTGGTACAGCTGCTGTACTGATTCCTGTAATTATCGGTATTTGTAAAAAAAGTGGTTTTAAACAAACTAAATTATTGATGCCTCTTGTATTTGCCGCAGCTATGGGTGGTAATATTTCACTTATCGGTGCTCCTGGTAACATGATTGCTCAAGCAGGATTACAACAAGCAGGCTTAGGTTCTTTTAATTTCTTTGATTATGGTTTAGTAGGCTTACCAATCCTTATCGTAGGTACTATATTCTATGCTACAATTGGTAAACGTTTCTTACCAGATGCTCCAAGCCACCAACCAGATGGTGCTTTTGATGGTAATGATGATTATAGTCATGTGCCATCTTGGAAGAAATGGACTGCTGCTATTATATTGATTCTGACAGTCGTTGCTATGATTTTTGAAAAACAATTAGGTGTAAAACTTTATGTGAGTGCCTGGGTAGGTGCTCTTGTATTAGTTGCTACTAATGTTATTAGTGAAACAGCAGCTGTTAGATCTATCGATATGAAAACAATCATGCTCTTCGCTGGCTCTATGGCCCTTGGGGACGCAATGGTTAAAACAGGTACTGGTTCTGTAATTGCAGATCTTATCGTAAACAGCCTTGGTGCTAGTCCATCTCCAATTGTTGTTCTAGTAGTAATCTTTGTGCTTGGTGTATTCATGACGAACTTCATGTCTAATACTGCTACCTGTGCATTATTGGTACCAATCGGTCTTAGCTTAGCATCTCAATTGGGATTCGATCCAAAAGCGGTGCTTGCAGCTATCGTAATTGCTAGTTCCTTGGCCTATGCTACACCAATTGGTATGCCTGCTAATACTATGGTATATAATATAGCTGGTTATAGCTTCATGGATTATGTGAAAGCTGGTTTACCACTCATTGTGGTGTCTAGTATTGTAGCATTAGTATTATTGCCAATCCTATTCCCGTTCTAATATGTACAAAGTAATTTTATATAGTAAGTGATATTAAACCGTCACCGTTGGTGGCGGTTTTATTTTGTTGAACTCCTTAGACTATGTGTGCCTTAGCCTATTGATTAGAAAGAGCAATATACATATAAGTAAGAAATGATTAGACATAATCCATACTTTCACATATAATAAAAAGGTGACGAGTGTACAAATATACATTCACAGTAGACAAAACAGGTGGATATGAGGAGGAATTATGCTTACCGATATTGAAATAGCTCAACAAAATAAGATGGAAAAAATTCAGGTTATTGCTGATAAATGTGGTCTTACACCTGATGATATAGAGCAATATGGTCATTATAAGGCAAAAATTTCCTTTGATGCCATTAAGCGTTTAGAAAATAAAAAAGACGGGAAATTAGTTCTCGTTACGGCTATTACACCAACGCCAGCAGGAGAAGGTAAATCTACGACCTCCATTGGTTTGGTGCAAGCATTAAATAAAATTGGTAAGAATGCTATTGCTGCACTTCGCGAACCATCCTTGGGACCTGTATTCGGTATCAAGGGCGGCGCTGCTGGTGGTGGCTATGCACAAGTTGTACCAATGGATGATATTAATCTTCATTTTACCGGTGATATGCACGCCATTACAGCGGCAAATAATTTGTTGTCCGCTATGATTGATAATCACATCCACCAAGGTAATGAGCTCCAAATCGATTTGCGTCAAATTTCTTGGACACGTGTTCTCGATATGAATGATCGTGCATTGCGCAATGTAACTGTCGCACTGGGAGGCAAGGTATGTGGTTTCCCTCGGGAAGATCATTTTATGATTACCGTTGCCTCTGAAATCATGGCT
>CABQQJ010000197.1 GCA_902466275.1 uncultured Veillonella sp.
CATCTAAAGACTCTACAATGTCAGCCACATCTCGTTCTGAATAACCTAGCGACACAAGAGCCTCAATAGCCTCACCGGTAGCACCACTAGCGGCAACGCCAATCGGCTGTATAGCTGCTGGTGATTCTGCAGATATATGTGTCATCTTCGCTAACTTATCCTTTAGTTCAAGAACAAGTCGCTCTGCAGATTTCTTCCCAATACCAGGTAACTTTGTTAATTGCTGTACCTGTCCATTGATAATCGCTAATTTGAAAGCCTCAGGTGTCATGCCTGACAAGATGCCAAGCCCCACCTTGGGCCCGATACCAGAAACAGAAATGAGGAGTATAAACAACTCATATTCTTCTTCCGTCCAAAAGCCATAAAGTTGCATTGCATCTTCTCGTACATTAAGATACGTGAATAGCGTCGCCTCATGGCCCTCTGTCAGCTGTTGACGCGTAGTGGTCGGCACATATACGCGATACCCTACGCCATGTACATCTACGTAGCAAGACTCTTTAAAGAGATGTGTTACGATGCCCCGTACATACCCTATCATTATACCAACCTCTTTAATCGATCATTGTGAGAACTATGAGCCGTACAGATAGCAACAGCTAATGCATCTGCCGTATCATCAGGCTTAATTTTCTCACGAATCCCCAAAATATTCATCGTCATATAAATGACCTGATTCTTATCAGCTTTACCATAACCTGTGACAGCTTGTTTAATTTGTAATGGTGTATATTCATAAATAGGAATCCGTTGTTGTTCAGCAGCCAATAAAATAACACCACGTGCTTGCCCTACCTTAATGGCTGTTGTTACATTACGGTTAAAAAATAATTCCTCCACACCGAACTTATCAGGCCTATATTCCTCCAATAAATCACTAAGATCATTAAATAGAATTTCCAGTCGCTGTGAATCAGTTAATTCCTTAGGAGTTGTAATAGCCCCATAGGCTACCGGTGTTAGTTTACTGCCCTTCACGTCAATAATGCCATAACCGCATATAGCCGTGCCTGGGTCAATTCCTATAATGCGCACCCCAACCCCCTTAGTTTAAAAATGAGATAAGCTACCGCCTACCTCCATTACATAATCTATTTTATTATAGCACAATACCACATCGAAGTTCATGAATTTCCATAGAAAATTTATAAGAAACTCATTAATTTTCATATTCCCAATGGTTCTTTAAAAAATACATAAAAAAGGAGCACCTTTAACGTGCTCCTTATAATAATTATTATGGCTCTATAATAAATGTTGGGGTGACACCACTACGGTGTCACTTCCAACATTATTTTTTTGCAAAAAAATAAGCATATAAGGCTCACATGCTTTACAATAAAAGTGTCAAAGTCCTAAAGAAAGGATGTGAGCTTATATGCCTACTACTGATTATACTGAATTTTTACATAATGTAAAACAAGAATATATTACAAATAGCTATGAATTAGACGGAATATTTATTTTTGACATAGAATTACCAGCAACATCACATATTTGCCCAAAGTGTGGAGAAACTACAAAGCATATTAAGGATTATCGTATACGTACTGTAAAGTTTGGAAAAGTACAACGAGGTCCACTAATTGGAAAATACAGACAGCGTCGGTATATTTGTCCGCATTGTGGTCATTCTTTTGCCGAAAGCAATCCATTTGTACGAAAACATATGCAACTAAGTGTAACTAATATTAGAATGCTATTTGATAAACTTACTGAAAGTGTAACCTATACAGCTATTGCTAACGAGTGTGATACATCTATTACTACAGTATTACGTTATTGCTCTATGATCACTATACCTAAGCCCAAGACCTTACCCACTGTGATTGGTATTGATGAGTTTAAAGGAAATGCAGAAGGCTACCAATACCAAGTTAATTTAACTAATCCAGATACACATGAAATATTAGATATTTTACCGAAACGTGATACGCAAGCATTAATCCACTATTTTGCATCATTTAAACATAAGGATCGCCTACAAGTTAAGTTTATTGTAATGGATATGTCCATACAATTTAAGCGCATCATGGAGGCGCTATTTCCACATGCGCATATTATCTGTGATCGATACCATGTATGTCGACTTGTAGATTGGGCGGTAGAGCGAGTTAGAAAGCGTGAGCAACATAAACTGGCTGCTTATTCACGTATGTTAAAACAGAATCGACGTGTACTAATGAAGCATCCAGACCATTTAACGGAAGCCGAACATATTAAACTATGTGAAATACTCAGAATATCTGATGATTTACGAAAAGCATATGCTTTAAAACTTTCTTTTAGAAAAATCTTTTCAATCTATGGTAAACAAAGAATAGCTGCACATTTAACGCATTGGTTGGAATTAGTAAAAGCATCTGGCTTAAATGAATTTAATAACTTCTTTACATCATTTCCTGCATGGATGACGCAATTAACTAATGCATTCTTACTTCCATATTCTAATGGATACACAGAAGGAACTAACAACAAAATTAAAGTATTAAAACGGATAAGCTATGGACTTCGCCACTTTGGTAGATTTAGAGTACGTATTCTACTTTTGAGCAAAAAGAATGGCACCAACCATAACTATGATTGGTGCCAAAGAAGACTCGTAGGGTGAATACCCCAACATTTGACAGAGAGCCATTATTATTCTTCTTCGTCGTCTGGCAAGATACCATTGTGATATACGTTTTGTACATCATCAAGATCATCCAATACGTCAAGCATTTTCTGCATTTTCACAGCATCATCACCAGTCAACTCAATCGTTGTATCTGGAATCATCGTGATTTTAGCTACTACAGTTTCGATACCCGCATCAGCAAGCGCTGCTTCTACCGCATCAAAATCCTCTGGTGTTGTATAAATTTCAAATACATCATCTTCAGCCTTAAGGTCTTCTGCTCCAGCTTCAAGAGCTAGCATAGTTACCTCATCTTCATCATGACCTTCTTTATCGATAACAAATACGCCTTTAGATTTGAACATCCAGCCTACACAGCCGCTTTCACCAAGATTACCACCTTGTTTGGAGAAGGCATGGCGCACATCGGCAGCTGCA
>CABQQJ010000198.1 GCA_902466275.1 uncultured Veillonella sp.
GTTTAGAGCCTTTATCGTATTCCCATGCAGGATAGCCGCCGCTACGAGTAGCAGAAACACCTAATGTATCTGCAAGGAGTAATAATTTTTTAGTTAAGTATTCTAAGCTGTTTTTATTAGAGCTACGAACTGATACGAGGATGTCTATCGTATGTGTGCCTTCAAAAACGATAGCAAGATTATCTGATGTTTCTACAAGCCCTTCGATGGTTTGGCTCATAGAGTGAACCCCATCTTCTGCAAGATAGAGGTAGGAAATTAAGGCTTCTGCTGTATCATCAGCATACACTGTTGCCGGTGTAGGAATTTCTTCCACTACGAATGTTAAATCAGGATCTTTGATTGCAAATTCATGTTTGTATTCTTTTTCGTAGAATTTGATAAGGGTCTTAATCGCTTCTATATCCTCGTTGCGTACAGACATGGTTGCAACCGCTTTAGATGGAATCGCATTATGTTTAACACCACCTACGAAAGAAGCTAGATTAAAGGAATATTGTTTTTCTAAATCATAAAGAACGCGAGCAAGTACTTGGTTTGCATTAGCTCGTTGCTCGTTGATTTCGATGCCGGAGTGTCCCCCTTTGAGGCCGGTTACTGTAATGGATAAGCCCGCATCATAGCCTGGTTGATTGTTATCGCGTAACAATGGAATTTTTACATGTACGTGGCAACCGCCAGCACAACTAACGGTGAAGTCATGTTCTACTTCTGTATCTAGGTTGAGTAAGTAGTCACCAGTTACTTGACCTTCTTTAATGGCAAAGGCACCATCCATACCAGTTTCTTCGTTGGTAGTGAATAATAATTGCATAGGTCCATGTTGTTGGCTTTCATCTTCAAGGAGAGCAAGCATCATAGCAGCACCCATGCCATTATCGGCACCTAATGTTGTATGGTCTGCGTGCATCCATTCGCCTTCGATGATATTGGCGATTGGATCTTTAGAGAAGTCGTGGTTAGAGTCATGGTCTTTAACACAAACCATATCAATATGACCTTGTAAAATGATGGATGGACGGTTTTCATAACCTGGAGATGCAGCTTTTTTGATAACTACATTAAAGATTTCGTCTTGATGAACTTCAAGACCTAAATTTTTAGCAAAGTTCACGATGTAATCGCTGATGCCTTTTTCATTGCCGGACTCACGAGGAATTTGGCTCATTTCTTTAAAAATTTCTAATACGCGTTTTGCTTGAACGATTGTTTCCATAATGGTACCTTTCATTCTCATGTAAAATAGACATGTATGTATTATTGAAAGCTTTTAAAACAATATAAAATAAAATATTATAGCGTAATGGTCGCTTGTTTTACAGTCTAGACTAGGTCCTTTCATACATACGAACTATATAAATTATTATTGTATATATATAGTTATATCACAATAAAGATTATTAGGATAGCTTATGCTAGGTGCTAGCTATATAGGAATAATATTGTATAATGAGGGTATACGAATAACGAATAACAATTAACTAAATTTCTATAGATCTTAGAAGGTTGGTGAACTAATGCAACATGAAAGCCGCAATATTAGCATGCTTATGGATTTTTATGAGATGACTATGGCACATGGCTACTTTACAAAATTAAAAAATGTGGATCGCGTCGCATTTGATGTTTTCTTTAGACGTAATCCAGACAAGGGCGGTTTTGCTATTTTTGGTGGTCTCGAACAAATCGTTGAGTACATTTTAAATTTACACTTTGATGAAAGTGATATCTCTTATTTACGGAGTCAGGGTATTTTTAGTGAAGAATTTTTAGCATATCTAAAAGATTTCTCTTTTACCGGTGATGTATATGCCTTTCCAGAAGGTTCTATCATCTATCCTAATGAACCTGTTATTACAATTGTGGCACCTCTCATAGATGCACAAATCATAGAAACTGCAGTGCTTACTATGATGAACCATCAATCTCTTATTGCCACAAAAGCTAATCGTATTGTTCGCGCTGCGGATGGGCGTATTGTGGCTGACTTTGGTGCTCGTCGTGCACATAATGTAGACGCAGCCGTATACGGTGCAAGAGCTGCTTATATTGGCGGTGTTCAGTCCACTGCAACTGTTTTAGCAGGGCAACAATTTGGTATTCCTGTCAGTGGGACCATGGCACATAGCTGGGTTATGTACTATGGCTCTGAATATGATGCTTTCAAAGCCTATGCCGAAGTGTATCCAGATAATGCAGTATTCCTCGTTGATACTTATGATGTGTTAAACTCTGGCGTGCCCAATGCTATTAAGGTAGCAAAGGATGTATTAGAGCCAATGGGGAAACGCTTAAAAGGAATTCGCCTAGATTCTGGTGACCTTGCGTATTTGGCTAAAAAAGCACGGCGCATGCTAGATGATGCAGGCTTAGAAGATTGTAAAATTATGGCTTCCAATAGCCTTGATGAATATACGATAAAATCTCTCCTCCTTCAAGGTGGTCCTATCGATATCTTTGGGGTAGGTGAAAGACTCATCACTTCTAAGAGTGATCCTGTATTTGGCGCTGTATATAAGATTGCAAGCATCGAGAAAGATGGTAAATGGGAACCTCGTATTAAGATTTCTGAGGCCGTTGAAAAAATTACAAATCCAGGTCTTAAAAAGGTGTACCGCGTGTACAATGAGAAAGGTCGTGCCATTGCAGATTTATTAACATTGTTAGAAGAGGTACCAGATACAACCGAACCATATCGTTATATTGATCCAGAACAACCGTGGCGTGAATTGTACTTTGAAAACTGTACTTTCAAAGAAATGAAACAACTCATTATTAAGGATGGAAAATTACTAGTAGAATTACCAACCTTAGATGAGCTTCGTCAATATGTTAAAGACCAATTAGAAACTGAAATTTGGCTTGAAGAGCAACGTTTTGAAAATCCACATCGTCATTACCTTGATATGAGTCCAGGATACTATCAAATGAAAATGGATTTATTAAATCGTATTTTCCGGAAGAAATAGGAGGGCTTATGTTAGACAATCCACAAGCTACAAAAGAGGCTCTCATTCAATGGATTCAAGATTATTTTAGTCAAAATGGTCC
>CABQQJ010000199.1 GCA_902466275.1 uncultured Veillonella sp.
TTAAGAGTGAAAAGGGTGCTTGGGATACATTGGTTTGGATGGGTACATTGATGGGCTTTGCCGGATTCCTTTCCAAATTGGGCTTTATCAAATGGGCTACAGTTCAAGTGGGTGGTTATATTCCAGAAGGCTCTTGGGTAATTGCCTTTGTTGTAGCTGTTCTTGTTAATACATATGCTCACTATGTATTTGCATCCTTAACAGCGCATATTTCTGCGATGTTCGTAGCAATTTCTGCAGGTGCCCCACCTATGTTGACATTGTTGATGATTGCATTCACATCTAACTTGTGTATGTCTTTGACTCACTATGCAGCAGGTCCATCTCCAGTAATCTTTAATACTGGTTATGTTCCTCAAAATATATGGTGGAAACTTGGTTTCTTCACATCTGTAATCAACTTAATTATCTTCATGGGTCTTGGCTCTGTATGGATGAAGTTGATTGGTATGTGGTAAAATTTAGTACTGACAATTTTATAGGATTGTAATGGCATGTACTTTAAACCTATTAGACTTAGTGTACTATGCATTTACATCGTATATAAAAAGCCGTCCCGATAGGGGCGGCTTTTTGTGATAAAATATGAGTAGTTAATAGATAATTAATGTAAATATTGTAAAATAATATACATAATAAATTATTCAAGCTAATTGTACAAATTTTATATGATTTGTGCATAGGAGGGACCTATGAAGTTTGATAATGAACAATTATTAAAGTATATTGGCGCTTGTACATCTCCGTATCACACAGTAGATACAAGTTTACAAATGCTATTGGACTCAGGATTTACAGAGCTCAGTTTAGAAGATGAGTGGCAGTTAGATTCTGGTTCTTATGTGGTGAATGTATTTGGCACTACGTTGTTTGCCTTTCATATAGGTAAGAAACCAGAACATACATTACGTATTGCGTCGGCTCATACAGATTTTCCTGCTATTCGTGTTAAACCAAACCCTATAACCTCTATGAAAGGATACACAAAGTTAAATGTAGAAATGTATGGCGGTCTTATAGAAAATACATGGCTTGATCGTCCATTAGGTGCAGCAGGTACGGTTGTGTTAAAAGGAAAAAATGCCTTTGACGTAGATTCTGTTCTAGTCGATACAAAACGGCCTATCGCTATTGTTCCAAATTTAGCAATTCATATGAATCGCTCTGTTAATGATGGGATTAAACTAAATCGTCAAAAAGAAATGCTTCCTATATTGATGATGGAACGTAATAATGAAGATAATCCTACAAAACCTTTAAATAATAGAAATAATCCAAGTTTATTTTCAGAATCAGATACTCAATACGATGAGTGGACAAAGTTTTTAGCTGATGAAGTAGATTGCGATCCTTCCGAAATATTATCTTATGAAATGACGTTATATCCTACGGAACAAGGCTGTGTACTCGGTACGGAAGGTGATTTCATTAGCTCACCTCGTTTAGATAATTTAACATCTTGCTTTAGTGTATTATCTGGTATTATTCAAGCCAAAAAAATGAATGTTAATGGTGTTCGCTGTGCTATACTCTTTGATAACGAAGAGGTGGGCAGTCGTACGAAACAAGGTGGGGCTGGCATGATATTACCAAATCTCGTTAAACGCGTGTATGACGCATTAGGATATTCTAATCAAGAGATGGACAGCTTTATCTCTAAAGGCTTTATGATTTCCTCCGATGTAGCACACGGATTACACCCAAACTATCCAGAGAAAAATGACATTACGAATATTCCTGTACTTAATAAAGGGCTATCCCTTAAGATTGCATGTAGCCAATCTTACGCTGGGGATGCTAAGGCCATTGCTATCGTTAAAGGCCTTTGTGAAGAAGCGGATGCACAGTATCAGATTTATGTAAATCGTTCGGATATTCCAGGTGGATCTACTGTAGGTTCCATTTCATCAGCTATGTTACCAATGCGTACTATTGATGTAGGCTTGCCTCTTTTAGCAATGCATTCAGCTAGAGAATTGATGGGGGCAGCTGATCAAGAGCAATTAAATCGATTAATGAATCATTTTCTAGGTGGTAAGTAATATAAAATGGAATTTATTCGATGTGCATTATTGAAAGACATATGATTTTTTGTAATGAACAGTAAAAAATATATTTTATACTTTCATAATTGGTATAATCCTTTAAATATAATGAAAATATTGTATAATAAGTATATATTATTATGAATATAAAAACTCATCATAAATTTTGATGAGGCTTTCCTCAATATTGATTTATCTATAAGTATAGGAAATATTCATATATTAATAAAAATGAAAGCTGATAGTTCACATTTGTGGAAGCTAGTAGGAGGCAATACATGAGAAAAATTAAATCCGTATTGGTTGCCAACCGTGGTGAAATTGCGATCCGCGTGTTCCGTGCATGTAATGAAATGGGTATTAAAACTGTAGCCATTTATTCTAAAGAGGATACATTATCCTTGCACCGTAACCAAGCTGACGAAGCCTATCTCGTAGGGGAAGGTAAAAAACCAGTTGAAGCATATCTTGATATTGAAGATATTATCCGTATTGCAAAAGAACATGATATTGATGCTATCCATCCAGGTTATGGGTTCTTATCTGAAAACGAAGAGTTCGCTCGTCGTTGCGGTGAAGAAGGTATCATCTTTATCGGACCTCATGTAGAACATTTAAATATGTTCGGCGATAAGGTTAATGCTCGTGCACAAGCTAAATTGGCAGATATCCCAATGATCCCTGGTTCAGATGGGGCTTTGCGTGATTTTGAACAATTAGAAGAATTTGCAAATACTCATGGTTTCCCATTGATGATTAAAGCCGTAAATGGCGGTGGCGGCCGTGGTATGCGTGAGGTTCATCGCAAAGAAGATCTTCGTGATGCATATGATCGCGCTAAATCTGAAGCGAAAGCAGCATTTGGTGACGATGATGTATATGTAGAAAAACTCATTGTAGAGCCTAAACATATTGAAGTTCAAATCTTAGGTGACGAACATGGCAATGTAGTTCATTTACATGAACGTGACTGCTCTGTTCAACGT
>CABQQJ010000200.1 GCA_902466275.1 uncultured Veillonella sp.
TATCACAGATGAACCTATGCGTGCTAATGTGTTTATGAATTTAGTGGATTGCTCTACTGTGTATCATAATGCATCTACACGTTTTACAGATGGCTTTGAGTTTGGCTTTGGCGCAGAAATTGGTATTAGTACACAAAAACTTCACGCTCGAGGACCTATGGGGTTACAAGCTCTAACATCTTATAAATACTTTGTATTTGGAGAAGGCCAAGTACGGACGTGAAGAAATTATATTATTTTTTAAGGGCATACTATAGATACATTCAAACACCAAAGGGACGATATGAATGGATATCCTATATAAAAGCATTGCTCATATTCATCATTATTTGTGTCATTGTCATTAAGGGAGTGACCGCATTATGGTAGAGAAACGTCGTATAGGTATCATTGGTGGAACTTTCAATCCCATTCATCTAGGTCATCTAATGATTGCAGAGGTTGCTTGTGAAAGCTTTAATTTAGAAAAGGTTATCTTTGTACCTGCTCGTATTCCACCACATAAGCAACATGATGTGATTGATAGTCATCATCGCTATGCTATGACGGCGGCCGCAGTTTTGGATAATCCCAATTTTGAAATTTCTGATGTAGAGATGCGCCGAGAAGGCCCTTCGTATACCGTTGATACGATTCAATATTTTAAAAAACTATATGGTTCTACTGTTGAATTTTACTTTATTGCAGGGACTGATACTATTCGTGCATTACCGACTTGGAAATTTATAGATGAACTTATAGATGAGGTTCATTTTATTGGAGCTACTAGGCCAGATGGATCAAGTGCTATTGATTCTACTTTGGATGAATTAGGAGCTAAAGCACGGGAAAAAATACATGTTATGGAAGTGCCTGAAATGAAATTGTCTGCTACGTATTTACGAGAGCGCTTACGGTCTGGAAAGACAGTTCGTTATATGTTGCCTAAATGTGTAGTGGAGTATATAGAAGAAAACCATATTTATGGGAAGGAATAAAGGATGTTATCATTTGATGAAATACAAGTTAGCGTGAGTCAATGGTTGAGTAAAAAACGTTTTAAGCATACTCTTGGCGTTGTTGAATCAGCCACTCATTTAGCTGAACTTTATGGCGTTGATGTGGAAAAGGCTAGATTAGCCGCATTGTTGCATGATTGCGCAAAGGAGCTTTCGCTGAAGGAAATGCAAAAGCTAGTTAGTGCTGAATCCTATGAGGCTGACCAAGAATTATTAAGCAATGGTAATCTTTTACATGGATTAGCAGGTATGATTCGAGCTAAACTTGAGTTCTCTATAACCGATTCAGAGATTTTAGAAGCTATTCGTGTTCATACAACTGGTAAGGTGGGAATGTCTAAATTAGATAAAGTTATATTCTTAGCAGATTATATTGAACCCAATCGTGATTTTCCAGGTGTTGATGAACTTCGAAATGTGGCTAAAAAAGATCTAAATAAGGCTGTATTGCTTGGTTTTGACAATACTATTAACCACCTTATTGAGCAACATCTTTCTATTTATCCTTTGACCATTCTTGGTCGTAATGATGTATTAAAATCTTGTAAATAATGGAGTTTTTATATGGACGAACGTGAACGTGCAAGAGCTCGCCGACGTAGAAAAAGACGTCAACAAAAGCCATCTGTGAAGTGGCCTAGAGTTATTTTGGCTATTGTTGTAGTTTTCACTTTGCTCGGTGGGATAGGGTATGGCATATATAGTGGTGTATCTTATGCATATAGAGCAATTGTAGGAACTACTGAAGCTACTGAAGCCGTGACAGATAGTGGAAATAAACAGGACGCAAATACTGTATCAGTAGAGCAAAAAGGCTTAGATAAACCTTTATATATTTTGGTTATCGGCACTGATGACAATAATCCTAGTCAAGGTGATAGTCTATTCCTATTATCTGTAAACCTTGATCAAAAAACGATGGACGTTATCGGCATTCCAAGTAATAGTAAAATCGATAATCGTGATCAAACCGATGCGACTATGTTAAATGGTATTTATGAAAAAGGAGGCATTGAACTTACTAAAGCTGTTATTGAGGATATGTTCCATATTTCAATCCCGTACTATGTAGTAGTTAATCAAACTGCCTTCAAGAAAACTAATGATGTGTTAGGAAATCAGCAAATTTATGTAGAACAACCGATGGAACATATTGATGCAGAAGGCAATATAGATATTGATTTGCGACGTGGTTACCAAACTTTAGATAGTAATAATGCCTTAGCGTATTTACGATATTCAGATCCTAAACACGATACCTTTACTCGTGTGCAACGACAAGAGCGATTTTTAAAGTTGTGGGTGGAACAAGAGCATAATGCATTTTTTATAACAAATGCATGGCATATTTGGCGTATTTGGGAGCATTTTGATAGTAATATCTCCACTTTAGATGCTATTAAACTGGTATATAATGCGAGCAAAATTAATAAGGAAGAGATCCACTTCTATATTCTTCCTGGAGAAAAAGAGCTTATAGGTGAAACGACTTATTGGAAGGTAAATCCTACGGAAGCTCAACGTTTAGTGGGTATTACAATGGGCAATTTACCAGCTAATGAAATGACGCAATTTATATCTGCACCAACAAATAGTATGTCGAAAGTTGCACCTGAATCGGAACATAATGGTGGCACTATTACAAAGCCAACAGAACCTGGTGAGGAGAGCGGTAGTAAGCGATAAGATAAGAGGCAATATAATGAAAAAGAAAGAAGATATTAAACAAATCGTATTAGAGCTTGCACAAGCTGCATTTGATAAAAAGGGGAGAGATATTGAGATTCTTGATTTAGAAGGAATTTCTATGTTAGGCGACTATTTCTTAATTGTTAGTGCAAATAATAGTAAGCAATCTCAAAGTATTGCTGATGAAATGGAAGATAAAGCAGCCGAATTAGGTATAACAGTACAGCATAGAGAAGGTTATCGTGAAGGTGAATGGATTTTATTGGATTTTGGCGATATAATTTGTCATGTCTTTGGTGGTGATGAATTGCGTGAATTCTACAGT
>CABQQJ010000201.1 GCA_902466275.1 uncultured Veillonella sp.
ATTGTAACCATTCGATCCTTATAGTTATCAAGGATACGAGCGCCCATTACGGATGGTACGGAACAACCGAAACCTAAAAGCAACGGAATAAAGGATTTACCATGCAAACCACAAGCGCGCATTACACGGTCAATAACGAAGGCTGCACGAGCCATATAACCTGTATCTTCCAAGAAAGAAATGCCAAGGAAGAGTAATAAAATTAATGGTAAGAATGAAAGTACCGCACCTACGCCGGCAATAATACCATCAGATACGAGTGACTGTAATTGGCCCTCTGGAATAGTCTGAACCGCATAAGCTTGTAATGCAGCGAAACCATCCTCGATCCAACCTTGAGGAATACCACCAACGAAGTTAACGAACGCAAACAATAAGTACATAACAACCATGAAGATTGGTAAGCCCCAAATTCGATGCGTTAAGATTTTGTCATAACGGTCAGAGCGTGTTTCCAATTGAGTTGGCGCTTGTGTTAAACATGTATTATATACTTCTACTGCAAAGCGGTGACGATATTCTTGGAAGACAATATCAAGATCAACTTGATTCTTAATTTCTTCACGAATAGCTTCAGCCTTTTGAATAACAGCTTCCGTATTATCAAAGCGCATAACTTTGCCAATAACGTCAGCATCTTTTTCTAACAACTTAACAGCAATCCAACGAAGTGGATATGTAACAGTGCCCGCTTGTTTTAGCAATTCTACAAGCTCACTAATTTTACCTTCTAACAAATCACCATAGTTAATTGTTACACCAGGAGCTTTTTGAGAAGCAGCTACACTAACTGTTGCTTCTAACAACTCTTTTGTACCAATGTTTGTACGACCTACTGTGCTAACAATTGTAGCCCCTGTCATTTCTGCCATTTTTTTTAGGTCGTATTTGATGCCCATTTCTTCAGCAACGTCAGCCATGTTTAGAGCAATAACCATTGGCTTTTCAAGTTCCAATAATTGTGCAGCTAAATATAAGTTACGTTCCAAGTTAGATGCATCAAGAACATTAACAATTACATCTGGGTTATCATTTACGATAACATTACGCGCTACTAACTCATCCAAGGAACGTGCAGTTAAGCTATATGTACCTGGTAAGTCAATAAACAATAACTCATGGCCATCAAATTTCTTATAGCCTTCCTTTTTTTCTACTGTAACGCCGGCATAGTTACCAACGTGTTGCTTCGCCCCTGTGATATTGTTAAACATTGTAGTTTTACCACAGTTAGGGTTACCTGCTAAGGCAATGCGAATTTGCCCATTTTCTGCCATGTGAACCTCCTATTGAACCTCTACATCAATCATGCCAGCTTCGCTTGTACGAAGTGCTAATTCAAAGTTTTTTACTTTGATTTCCACCGGATCCCCCAAAGGGGCAAACTTCATAACATGGATTTTTGTACCATTTACAAGACCCATGTCAATTAGACGATGCTTAACATTGCCACTGCCATGTAGTGCAACAATAAGACCAGACTCACCTGGTTTCATGTCTTTTAACTTTTTGATAGCCATACGACACCTCCTAATTATTGTACCTAACAACCTCATATTAAACACACCAAATAATAATGCGTATTAATATCTTAAATTATTATATCAAAGAAATCATTAATTTCAACAATTATTATCATTTTTTTGGTAATTTTCTATCTCATATATATATTTTTTTCTCATATTAAATATGAGGATTGATTTATCAATCCTCCATGAACCCCTATATGGTATGGTAGCATTCGCGCTGTCACCAATAAAAAAGAATACCTAAAAAATAAGAATCACTACTAAGATAATCATTATTGATAATTTAATCATTCTCATTTATATTTTTAAAATTTATTCAAATATAAATATTTTAATGTTTTTTATTCTCATAAACATCTATCTACATCGTCATTTCTTAATCTATTATCAATTAGTATCTTTAACAATCGCATCATTAGTTTTACAAATTTACTATAGCGCCATGCAAAATTAGTACGCTATGTAATGATTCAATTTATTTGCCCCTACTATGTGCATAAGGTATAATTAATATAATATGTATTATAGAAAGGACGATCCATGAAATCTTTTAAATCTTTAGGTGTTTGTGATGAGCTCATCATAGCCCTACAAAAACAAGGTATCAAGGAGCCCACGCCAATTCAAGAACAATCCATTCCTGTCGTCTTTAAAGGGAATGATGTCATAGCCAAAGCTCAAACCGGCACGGGGAAAACACTAGCATTCTTACTGCCAATTCTACAACGTGTACATACTGATGTTCATCAAGAACAAGTGCTTATCATTGCGCCTACACGAGAACTAATTAAACAAATTTCCGATGAAGCGAAGGAAATAGGTTCTATTTTAAATGTAGATATCCTCCCTCTTATCGGCGGCAAAACAATCGAGGCACAGTTACAACAGTTAGGCCGCCGACCTCAAGTCATCTTAGGTACACCTGGTCGTCTATTGGATCATGCAAAGCGCGGTTCTCTCCATCTAGACTGTATTCGTCGTGTTGTACTAGATGAAGCAGACCAAATGCTTCACATGGGCTTCTTACCAGATATCGAAAATCTCATCGGCCAAACAGATGCCAATAGACAACTATTACTATTCTCCGCTACAATTCCAGATAAAATCCGAAATCTCGCAAAGGCATATATGTCTAAACCCGTTTCAGTAACGGCAGAAGGAAAACACATCACTCTCGAATCAATTGATCAACGAGTGTATATGATGAATCCTGAAGAAAAAACACAACGGCTCATCAAAATGATTGAAGATGATAATCCGTTTTTAGCTATAGTTTTCTGTAATAAACGGGAAGGTGCCATTCGTTTATCCTACGAATTAACTGCAGCGGGGCTCAATATAGCAGAAATGCACGGTGACTTGACACAAGGTCGTCGCACACAAATTCTGCGAGACTTTGCAAAAGCTAAAACACAAATCTTAGTGGCTACCGATATTGCGGCTCGCGGTATCGACATCGAAGGT
>CABQQJ010000202.1 GCA_902466275.1 uncultured Veillonella sp.
AAAACTCAGTGTACCTAAGGATTTACAATAGAAAACAAGAACAAAAAGGAGCTGGTACATAAAGTACTAGCTCCTTTTGAATAAACTAAACTATTATAAATGATCATGAGGGTAAGGTACGCCACCCTATAAACCAACGTCTACAAAACTATGTTCATAAGTTTCTTCCGCAGTTTCTTGTACAACCATATCACTACGATGTACCTTATCAAGCATCTTGGAACGAGCCGTTGTAATCACGCTTTCACTATGTTTACCACCACGCCAAGCAAACTTAGATGTACCGATTGTATATTTCAAAGTTGCATAAGGACCACTCAAATGATGAGATGATGCCGTTTGGTAACCCGCATCAAGGGTAAGATGCGGTGTGATATGGAATTCTGCACCCACTTTAAAACCTTTTATGGCATCACGTTTTTTTAATTTATAATACCCTACTCTTACAGCCTCTCTACCACGCCAATTATAATAGTCCGCATAGACACGAGCCCAGCGAGCATTTTTGAAAGTTCGTGAGTATCCTACATCAAATCCACTGGCAGCAACCTTTTCTGATAGCATCCAATGATTTTCATAAGCAGCTATACCATAATTATAAAGACTTTGATCAGGATCCATACCATATGGATACAATCCTGCAGGATCACCCTGTACAACACTACGCCCATGGAGACCTATATATTTTCTATCATCAGTCCCTAGATTTCGGTACAAATTAGCATGAAATTCATTAAGACCTGACACATATTCTACACCGCCACTAACGCGCTTATAACCACCTTTAAACACATGGTCATAGAACGCATTAACACCGACATAAGCATGTTCACCTTTGCTAAGACGACGATAGCCAATGCCAATATTAGCATTCATTCCTAATGATTCTTTCTTATCTGTTTGCTTATCATGTGTTATAAACGTCCCTGCAGGTCTGGCTGGAACCCAATAATTATTTAATTTATTAGAGGATATCTTTTCTCCACTGCGTCCAATACGACCTTGTACAAAGACAACACTTTTAGCATTTTCATCGTAATGGGTTATAGGTTGTAATGTCTCAATGTATAACTTGTTGAGTTCTGTAGATTTGGATTTATCAGAAGTCCCCACAATAGGATGATTTTCCCAAGACGTAAAATTATGGAAGTGATGGCTACTCGACTCTTCAGAATCTTTCATGCCAACACCGACTACGATATCTGTACGATCCATCCAGCTAGAACGAACGGCTTCATATCGCGCTACATCTTGTGAATTAATTTGCTGCTCATTAGCTGATGAATGTATACCTTGAGCATCCCCATCGGCTGCCAATCCTGTAATAGTAAAAGTACAACCTACAGCACCTAAAACAAAAGCCTTAATAATCAGATTTCTTCTCATGTCTTGTACGCTCCCCTCGTTTTGCATAAGAAATAAAACCACACAAAACTGTACGCACTTCACGTTCATTTCATGGTTTATTCATCTTAATTATAGGTACCCTATTTTCCATAGTCAATACAAAGCCCTATAGTTAAACGATAGTTAAAGATTCTCTAAATCATTATGTTACAAATTGATTTCTATTTTCAGGCATAAGAAAAAGACCACCCGCAAGCTGGGTGGTCTTTTTTCTGGGGAATGAAATTGTTATTTGAATAAAGGCAATAAAGCATTAGCTAAACCAGTAAGCGCTGCCAAGATTGCTTTAACGATTGCTGCAACCATTTCTCTTCCTCCTTCTCATATAAGCACAATAACTAAACTAACTATAAACATCTTAAACTAGGATATTAAGTTTAATATGAAATGAGTAAATTTTTACACATTAATTTTTCATGAGGAAAATAATAAAGTACTAATTATGATAGATAGTTTTATGAGAAAGATAGCATACAATGAATTCATAATTCTATATATTTTCTTAATATTTTGTAAACTAGCATAAATATGACTTAGAAACTCAGCTATAATAGAAAAACCCTTCTCTACATTCCCAGTTCAAACCGAACTAAAGAATATTAGAGAAGGGTTTCTATAAATTATCTTGTTTCCTATCTATAATTATAGGGATTTAACAACCTCTGCACAACGATGGCAAAGTGTAGGGTGTTCGCTATCTTGGCCTACTGTATCGCGGTGGATCCAGCAGCGTTCACATTTTTCAAGTTCAGATGGAGCAACTACTGTTGCAACGCCTGTTTCTTCGTCTTTTACAGCCTCTGCTGGTGCAGCGCCATTTACGATGTGAGCTTCGGATACGATAACGAGTTTAGCCAAGCCTTCTTCACCAAGGGCGTTCAATGCGTCGAATGCAGCACCTTCAGCATATACTGTAACGGATGCATCCAATGGATGACCGATTGTTTTGTCTTGACGAGCAAGTTCCAATGCTTTTTGTACGGATGTACGCAAGTCTAACAATTGGTTCCATTTATCAGCCAATTCTTGGTTGAAGTGTTCAGGATGACCTTGTGGCCAATCTTGAAGCATAACGGATTCGCGCATGCCCTCTTCTTTAGGCATGTATTTCCAAACTTCTTCCGCTGTGAAAGAAAGTACTGGAGATACCATGGCTACCAATGTTTTCAAGATTTCATACATCGCTGTTTGAGCAGAACGACGAGCTACGTTGTTTTTGCTTTCAGCATACATAGTATCTTTCATTACATCAAGGTAGATGGAGCTCAAGTCTACTGTACAGAAGTTATGAATTGCATGGTACAACATGTGGAATTCATAGTTTTCGTATGCATCAGTAACCTTTTGACGTACTTCTTCTAAGCGCAACAATGCCCATTTATCGAATTCGGACATATCTGCGTAAGCCACTTTGTCAGTGTTTGGATTGAAGTCATCCAAGTTACCAAGCAAGAAGCGGAATGTATTACGGATTTTACGGTATACTTCGGATAATTGTTTTACGATGTCTTTAGACAAACGTACGTCTGCTTGGTAATCCGCAGAGGATACCCACAAACGCATAACGTCAGCGCCGTA
>CABQQJ010000203.1 GCA_902466275.1 uncultured Veillonella sp.
TTAACATATTTTGCATATAGATCCAAATTCTTTACGTCATTTACTGGATAATACGCTTCTTCACCGATTTCCCAGTCCTTTGGATATTCTTTTGTTACATACGTAACAGGCTGTGTACCAAACTCAAAATGCTTATGTTCAATGATACGAGTATACGGAATCTCTCCTTCCGTATAGTTCACCACCGCAACGCCTTGATGGTTTTCCTCTTCGATACGTTCTGTTTCAAAGTGAAGACCGCGATATTCTAATACCCCTTCAGAATAACCAAAGTATTCATCTATAGGGCCTGTGTAGATAATCTTATCTGCCAAAGATTCGTATTCGTTCCGATGTTTGAGGAAGTCTACGCCTAAACGGACTTCAATTCCCTCTAACATGCGTTCAATCATCTTGGTATAACCACCCATAGGAATACCTTGGAAGTGATCATTAAAATAGTTATTATCGTATGTATAACGCACAGGTAATCGTTTAATAATGAAAGCTGGTAACTCTGTACATTTACGGCCCCATTGTTTTTCCGTATACCCTTTAATGAGCTTTTCGTAAATATCCGTACCTACAAGACTAATAGCTTGCTCTTCTAAGTTCTTTGGCTCCCCTGATATAGCAGCTCGTTGTTTAGTAATGATATCTTGTGCCTCTTTTGGAGTTCGAATATTCCACATTTTAGAGAATGTATTCATATTGAACGGCAAATTGTACATCTCGCCTTTATAGTTTGCTACAGGACTATTTACATAGTGATTAAACTCAGCAAATTGATTGACATAATCCCACACATGTTTCAAGGATGTATGGAAAATATGAGCTCCATAGACGTGAATATTGATGTCGTCTTTGCTTTCACAATATAGATTACCTGCAATATGATTACGGCGATCGATAACAAGTACAGATTTACCACGCTTGTGCGCTTCATGGGCAAATACAGCACCAAACGGGCCTGCCCCAACTACTAAATATTCAAACTCCACTAGTAGGCTCCCTTTGCTTTATATACAACTAATACAGTTTTTAACAAATATACTATATCAATCCAGACGGACCAATTATGAACATACCAAGAATCCATAAGAACTCGCTCTTCATAAGTGGTATCACTACGGCCGCTGACTTGCCATACACCGGTAATCCCTGGTGGTACAAGGTAAAAGTCGTTGATGTAATCACCGTATTTAACGATTTCATCACGCACGATAGGACGTGGACCTACAAGGCTCATATCCCCAACGAGAACATTCCACAATTGTGGCAATTCATCGAGACTTGTTTTGCGAAGGAATTTACCAATACGAGTAACACGAGGATCATCTTTTAATTTGAAATCTCGTTCCCATTCCTCACAAGCTGCAGGGTTTTCTTTTAAATACACCTCCAATGCCTCTTGTGCATTCGGCACCATGGAGCGGAATTTATAGCATGGGAACTCTTTTCCTCCTTGGCCAACGCGCTTGTGCCCAAATACGATTGGTCCTGGAGAATCTAGATAGATTAACACTGCTATAATAGCCAAAATTGGCAAAATCAAGATGCCCCCACATACAGTAGCTACAATATCAAAGATGCGTTTCATAATACGGTTAGACTTGCGAGCCAAATTATTTTGTACACGCAATACAACGGCTTGCTCTTCCATCATGCCACGAGCCGTAATATTACTAGCTGGTAAACCAAATAATTCAGGCACAAAGGCCACTCGTTTTACTAGTAATTGCAATTGATTGATTAAAGATACTAGCTTTTTAGGTTCTAACCCTGGTGCACAAATAAGAACTGTTTGTACACCTGTATCTTTGATAACATCTTCAACATCAGAAAAAGCACCAAGACATGGATACTCTTTAGCAATGGAAGAGGATTTAGGATTATCATCTACATAACCAATAATCTTATAGGTAGTAATCGGCATGCGATCTAAAGCCCTCTTTACAAGTTCTGCAGTCTTACCCGCCCCAACGAGAAGGATTGGAATTGTTAAATATCCTGCTTTTGAGAGTATTTTTCCTACAATAAAACGCTCGCTAAAGATAAATACGAGTATACATATATAAGCAAAAACAACAAATAGACGAGACACATCATTAATTACATGGCCCGTGTACATGAGAACAATCGATACGACAACCCCTATGGTAATGCTGCGAAATAAATTTTTCATCGTATCCCAATAAGGTGTTACCACAGAATAAGCATTATTAAGCAATAATATAGTTAAAAAAACGATAGGCACAACACCATATACGTAAATTTCTTCTACCTTAAAATTTGAACTTACCGGTAAAATTGATAAGTTTAAACGCAAATAATAAGCTGCTAATGTCCCCAAAACAATAGCAACATAATCAGTTATAAGCACTATGATCTTGCTAATAAGTAACTTATTTTGATTATTACATTCAGAACGATTCATACCAATACCCCAATTTTTAAAAAAGAGGTTGTTTTCTCAATTAATCTTAAAGAAAACAACCTCTTTTACATACGAATACAATGTACCAATAATTACTTATATTGTATCATATTCAATTATTTAAAACTATGAAAAAACATAGATTTTAACTACTTTTATTTAGTTTTATATTTTTACTAACTTTAATTAAACGAGAAATAAATTTCTCATAAAAAGTAATTAAATGCATTCTTAAATACCAATTTAAGGCTCATATAATTCTCAATTATCCCTCAATTGAAGCATGGTGGCTAACATAAAATACATAATGCGCATACCAGAGGAATTATCCAATGTATATTCAACCTGTCCAAAAATAAATACATAGGAAACTACAGCAATCATGGCACACAGACTATAGGGATCTCGCTTTTTAAACCAGGTCACGAAATTATCTATGATAATGGTGCCATAAAAAATAAGAACACCAAGTAAACCTAGTATACCTACTTCACTTATAAGCTGAATAAAGTTGTTATGTGCATGATATAGATGTTGATTCTCCGATGGTAAACGAT